>DAOVTJ010000062.1 GCA_030633165.1 Thiomargarita sp.
TATGAGACTTATTTTATAAATGAACTTTTGGTTAATCACAATTTGCCGATAGAAATCCGTGCTTTTCGTCATACTGATATTTGGCGTATTTTTTTGCTTTTAACCCCTTGGACCTTGGCACGAGTATTTTTGCCAGAGCGTGCTCCTGGTTTAAAAATACCAGATGGTTGGAAAGCAGCAGAACGAGCTTCTGCCCCTATAACAGTGATTGGTCCTGCGATGCCACTTGCTATTTTAGGGGGAAGAGAACAGGCTCATCTTAATTATCATTCAAAATTAGGTCATTATTTTATCCAACCACTCATTCAATCTATGGCGCAATTAAAAACACCTGATGATGCCTTTTCTGCTTGGAATGAAGTGATAAAAACGCGTAATAAAGTGATTGAAGATCAGAAAAAAAGTTGTAAGTGGCAAGAAGAGGTATCACGTCGTGAATTTTTTAGTAAATTGCGACGAAAATCTTAGTCAATTAAAATTCCATAATCAGCAAACCAAGCTTTATCTAATGTCCAAGTGATTTTATGAATATCGCTTTGGGCGAGTACTAATTTTTTCGCTTTTTGTTGAATTTTCGCCATTTCTTTTTGGGCGGCGATAACATCTGGATTATCAGGATTATGGAGCGGCAGTTCTGGTTTGATAATTGACAGAAACTTTAAGACGGATACTTTTGACGATCTGGGACTAGAGAGCACAGCTGTCCCATTTTCTAATTTTAGCACTTTGAATTGATAAGGATACTGTGCGATTTCCGTGTCTTGTAATAGCATTTCATTTAATGCATTGACACGGGGATCGAAGTTGACATACCAATAGCCCACTAATACAGTGATCAGGGTGACAATAAATAGTCTGTATTTTTTCATAAAAATAATTTCTAAGTGATTCGATGTAAGATATCTTGCCCTTTCAGATGATGTTTAATCACGCCTAAAAGATGTAGCCCAATAATCCCTAGAAAAATGTAGGCGGAATATTCGTGGAGCAAACTGCTAATGTTTTCCCACGTTTCAACGCTTGGAAATAAATCAGGCAAGGGTAATCCATAAAAACTAACATGATATCCATGCACGTTTGATAGGGCATAACCTGTAAGCGGCACGATAATCATAAATAAGTAGAGCAAAAAGACTGTGATTTTGGCAATACTTTGCTCAGATGGTTTAATCTCAGCAGAAGGGGGGGGTATTTGTGTTTTCCACCGAAGCACAAGCCTGAATAAAACGAATAAAAAGACTAATACACCTGTTGCTTTGTGAAAATTGTACATCATCCAGGGTTCTGATGCTTTAAATTCGACCATAACGAAGCCAAATACAAAGATAATGGCAAATAGGATAAACATTAGCCAGTGAATCATGCGAATAGAAGGGGAATATTTTTCAATATTCATCTATAACCTCATTTTGTTTAATGGATTATATAGAATAACGAATTCAAATACTTTATGCAATGAAAATTATTACTGCCAATCTCAATGGCATTCGTGCTGCTGCTAAAAAAGGATTTTTCACTTGGCTTGCTCAAGAAAATCCCGATATTGTTTGTATTCAAGAAACCAAGGCTCAACAACATCAATTGACGGATCCGATTTTTCATCCGTCAGGCTATCATTGTTATTATCATGATGCCGAAAAGAAAGGGTATAGCGGTGTTGCTTTATATAGCCGTCAAAAGCCTGAAGAGGTCATTGTGGGGATAGGATGGTCTGATATTGATTGTGAAGGACGTTATTTAGAAGCGCGTTTTCCCTCAGTTAATATTATTTCTTTATATATGCATTCTGGTGGTTCAGGGGCACACAGGCAAGAACTAAAATTTAGTTTTATGGAACGGTTTCTGCCATATTTACGTGAATTAGCACATTCCAAAGAATATATTATTTGTGGCGATTGGAATATTGCCCATAAGCAGATTGATTTAAAAAACTGGCGTAGTAATCAAGAACATTCAGGATTTTTGCCTGAAGAGCGGGCTTGGATGGATGAATTATTTGGGGCAGCTAACTTTGTTGATGCTTTTCGCGTGGTGAATCAAGAGAGTGGTCAATATACATGGTGGTCAAATTTTGGAAAAGCTTGGGCTAATAATACGGGGTGGCGGATTGATTATCAGGTGATTACACCAGGATTAAGGGATAAAGTGCTAAGCGCAAGTATTTATAAAGAAGAACGTTTTTCAGATCATTCCCCCTTGTTGATTGAATATGATTATTCATTATAAGCCATATCACACAATATTTTATATCGCCTGCAACTTTTTTTACTCAAAATTATAGCACTATGAATCAATCCCTCCCACAAGAACCAATAAAATGGTTCAAAAATGGCATGCTCGAACAGCAGGTAGAATGGTCAAAGAAAGAGAAAGAGTTGCTGGTTTTACTAGCACAAGCCGATTTACTATTCCTGATAGCGCAATTATTTGCTCCGCCGACTGCTCATCTGCAAGAAATGTTAAAGATTGAAATCCCTGATATTAAAGAATTATTAGAAAGTTCAAATCTTCCTGAGAATCTTGCCGAGATTTATCAGCAATTTCGCCAGCAAACGCAATCCCTAAATTTTGAAAATTGGGCAACAGAATATAAGCTTTTATTTGAAAAATGTCCCATTCATGAATCCGACTTTATAGCATGTGATAAAGGTGTGCTCTTAGCTGATATTGCTGAACTTCACCGTGAATTTGGTTTTAAATTCTCTGGAAAAACACAAGTCGATCATTTAAATGCAGAACTTGAATTTGTAGCCATGTTATTAGTCAAGCAAACACATAGTGCGCATAATGCCTCATTTGATAGTGCTCATCTTGGAAAATGGCTACCGACTTTCTGTAAACGCTTGACTGAAACAAGCACTTTGCCAATTTATCAACATTTGGCTCAATTACTGCTGGGTACATGGACTGCTATATTTATTGAGGTATAACTTATAATGAATGCCATAATTTGTCTCATCATGCGCCGAATGCGTATACCCTTATTAGTATTATTGACTGTGTATGTTCTAGCAATAGTCGGTATGACCCTTATGCCAGGGCTTGATGATCAAGGCAAACCGTGGCAGATGAATTTTTTTGAAGCTCATTATTTTGTTTCATATATGGGCACTACCATTGGTTTTGGCGAAATTCCATACCCATTTTCTAATACACAACGAATGTGGGTAATCGTGTCAATGTATTTGACAGTCATCGCATGGATTTATGCCATTGGAACTTTACTGGCTTTGGTACAAGATGAAACTTTACGACATGCTATTGTAGAAAATCGCTTTACTCGTTCGGTTCGAAACATTCATGAACCTTTTTATTTAATTTGTGGTTATGGAGATACAGGCAGTGCTTTGGTGAGAGTCTTGGAAAAACGTTTAATACGTACTGTAGTAATAGAAATTAAGCCAGAACGTATTGATATGTTGATAATGGAAAATTATCCTGTTTATGTCCCTAAGCTTTGTGCTGATGCGAGTAAACCTAATTACCTTGTTGAAGGGGGATTAAAAAATCCTTATTGTGCTGGCGTTGTCGCTGTCACCGATGATAGTTTTGTGAATTTGCATATCGCCATTACTAGTAAACTTCTTAGAAAAACAGTAACGGTGACTGCACGTGTGGATTCATACGATGTTGCTGCAAATATGGACTCTTTTGGCACAGATTTTATCATTAACCCCTTTGTTATCTTTGCCAGCAAACTGCAATTAGCCTTACATTCCCCAGAATTGTTATTGTTGCGTAACTGTTTGAGCGGTTATAAAACCTCATGTAAGCCATTAAATCCACCGCAATCAGGTTTATGGATTTTATGTGGTTATGGACGGTTTGGAAAAGCAGTGTATGATCGACTCAAGGAAAATAAAAAATTGCGTTTAGTGGTAATTGAAGCGGTGCCAGAGAAAACTGGTTTTCCAGCAGTAGAATGTATTAAAGGACGGGGAACAGAAGCAGATACCTTACAACAAGCACATATTGAAGAAGCAGTGGGTCTTATTGCGGGTACTAATGATGATGTGAATAATTTATCAATTGTAATGACAGCTCGTGCCTTAAATCCCAATCTATTTGTAGTGATCAGACAAAATTTGGCTGATAATCAAATTATTTTTGATGCAGCAAAAGCGGATATTACTATGCAACCGAGCCAGATTATTGCTAACCATATTCGGGTATTATTAACAACACCAAAGTTAGTCGATTTCTTACGTTTAACTAAACAACGTGGTCATAAATGGACACATCAATTAGTGACTCGTCTTAAATCTGTGTTAAATACCAGTGCACCTGATATTTGGGAAATGACAATAGATGAGGAAACAACACCTGCATTATGGGAAGCTTTAAAGAATCAGTTGATTAATTTGAAATGTTTACAAATGGATCCGAGAGATCGTGATAATATTTTACCCTGTCTTCCCCTATTATTAATACGTGGCGATGAAATAATTCAGTTACCCGAGGAAACTGAATGTTTAAGACAAGGAGATCAAGTGTTATGGTGTGGAAAGGTTGGTGCTTCTTCATGGTTAGACTGGACTTTGCGTGATCCGTTGCTTTTAGCGTATTTATCAACAGGAAAAATCGCAGCTCGAAGCTATGTTTGGCGATGGTTAGAGAGCAGACCATCTAAAACTTGAATTGCTAATGCCATAATTTGATCGTATTATCATCATGTCCTGAAGCTAGCAGACGACCATCAGGGCTAAAAGCAACCGTTCTAACATTATTTTCTCGAAGTGTTTCTAATTTTTCTCCTGTCTTGCTATGCCATAAACTAAGTGTTTCATCACCACTGCCTGAGGCGATAAAATGACCATCAGGACTATAAGCTACAGAGAAAACACCGCCAAAAACATCATTTTTACCTTTTAAAATAAGCTTTGATTTTCCTGTATTTGTTTCCCAGATTCTGACAGCATTACTGAGATCGCCTGAAATAATCTGTTTTCCATCAGGACTAAATGCAACAGAATACACTGTGAGCATGCCGTTTCCTCTTAGGGTGCGTACTAATTTTCCTGTGTTACAGTCCCAAATTGTGATTGTTTCGTCAAAACTCCCAGCAGCGATAAGTTGTCCATTAGGATGAAAAGCAACAGAATATATGGAATCTTTTCCTTTAAATTGATGTAATTCTGTTGCAGCGTTAATATCCCAAAGTCTTATCGTTTTATCCCAACTACCTGAAATAAGTCTTTCTCCATTCGGGCTAAATGCGATAGAGTGTATAATCCCTTCATGTCCTTTTAAGGAACGAGGATTAGCAGTTGTTTTTAAATCCCATAATTTGATAATCTGATCACTACCTGCAGTGGCTAAAAAATTCGCATTAAATGCAACTGTTAAGATATCTTCAGTAGAAGCATGTAATGTTTTTATTTCTTTAGCAGTTTGTATATCCCATAATTTGACAGTGTTATCATTGCTTCCTGAAGCTAATACACGTCCATTGGAACTAAATGCAATCGCGTTGATATCTCCATTATGCCCTTTAAGTTCTTTGTATAATTGGGTGGGTAGATTTGATGATTTTTTATTGACAGTTTGAGATAAATTTGGTGGAGGTTCTAACTCATCTATAGTTTGTTCAATTACAGTTTTTGTTGTATTAGCAGAATGTAAGACAGTATTGGCAGAGGAGAGCAATTTATTCGACATTTTATTAAATTCTTTTCCGCCCTGAATTCTATCTAATTCATAAGCGACATAAGCACTTTCCACGATATCTCTAATTTCTTTTAAGGCATAAACTAACTTATTTTGAAGAAGCGCCCATTTTTGAAGTGATATTTCTATCTTGCCAACATGGTTTGGGTGTTTTAGTTTTAGTTCAGATAATTGCTTAATTTTTTGATTGCTGAGAATAATTTCTTCTTCAATTTTCCTCATCTTTTTGGCAAGTTCAGGATTCATCTCTTCTATAAAGGCATTAACAGCGATTTGCCCTTCTCTTTTCATTTTTGATTCTTGGCAGGCAACCATTATTATTATAATAATAAGGCTTAAAGCTAAATTCTTTTTCATTGTATTCTCCACTATCAGGTTGTAAAACCTGACAGGTTTATCTTTAGTTACAATTATCTCCATCAAGTGTTTTAATAATATTATTCATAATTCTCATACGCTTTGATTGAATCCCTATAGCGATTTTAAAGGCTTTGTTATTATTACCAGCACGAATGGCTGGAATAATCCCATTTTCACGAGTATATTTAAATGTTGCCCATGTTTTCTTAAAAATCATCACTTGAGTATCATTACTCTTATTTTGATCTTTAAGCAAATTATTAAGCTCATTTTCAAGAGTCAAACTTGCTTTATCAATCTCTTTTTTTAAGAATTTTTGTTCCACATTATCTGTTGACATGACCATCATCATCAAATTTAAACGGGCATCAGCTAAGGCGATTTTTGCATCACAAATGGTTTCTGCTTGAGCAATTTGCATCAAAGCTATCATCCCAATAATCAGAAATTGTCTCATAATTTCCCCTCATAGCTGGGACGCACCTGCGTCCCTCAGTTTATTTAGTACCATACAAGAACTTACATTGATTCTTATTTTTGAGTACCGTTTCACAATACGGCAGCATGTTTTTTGCTGGTACAACACAATTATCATCATAAACAGAATCAAGTGTCCATCTCACATAATCTAAACGTTGCACCCATCGCAATAGATTACCTGCACCTTGGCAAGTGGGTTCCCGTCCTCGAAGTTCTTTAGCAATTCTCACAGCGGCAGCACAATCTCCAGGACTATCTAATTCTCCGCAATAATACATGTGCGTAGCCAAGGAACCCCATTGATTGTAGTCAACTTCTCCCATAAAAAGTTTCATTGTCATACAGCGCACAACTTGTCCACCACGCTCAAACGCACGGATATAGTTCTCAGTTTCGCATCCTGCCATTTCTTCCTTACCCCGCGCATCCGCAGCCGTAGCACGGAGTCCGAGATCATCAACAAGATTGCACCAAGATTGCCTTGTTTTTGTGCCAATCAAGAATCCTGCTCTCATTACTGCTGAAAGTTGTTTCTTATTCAGTTTCATGCATAACAACTTTTGGGGAGACAAGCCAGACGCTTCCAAGCATTGTACACCTGCTCTCCATTCCGTTTGTGGGACAGCCGCATTGCTAAAGCCACTTAACAGGAGTCCCACGATGCCTAAAGTAATTTGAATTTTAGTCAATTTTTCTTCCTCATCGACGTAAGGTTATTGTTTCAACGACCAACAGTAATACTGATATTATATTCGCCAACATTGCGCCGCTTGCCAACGATACAATACTTGACATGACTTCTGGTGTTGTCCCTATTTTATCGATATGTTCTGCAATAGTCCATACGATTGCCGCCGCAAAAAGTTGTAAATCCGCGACTAAACTGCTTGCTAATAATAAGGAACCTACATGTGAACGATCTCCAAATTTTAAAATGGTGGCAACTAAACTCACAAACATCGCCGCTGCCAATTCATAAACATGATGGTGGGTGGGGTTATCTATCTCGCCAAGAACAAAACCAAAATTTAAGGTTAATGCCATGACGATGAAAAATCCAAAGACAAGTTTTTCAGGATTCATCTTTTTTTTATTGGTTTGTTGGCATGACTTTTTCGACCATAGATAAGAAATTATGCCGCAGCCGTTGGTTTTCACGATGATAAGAAAGCCCAGTACCTGCTGGTATGAGACGTCCTACGATTACATTTTCTTTCAGTCCTCGCAAATTATCACATTTTCCATTTACTGAAGCATCTGTTAATACACGTGTTGTTTCTTGGAATGAGGCTGCTGAAACAAAGGAATCCGTTGCTAATGAAGCTTTTGTTATCCCTAATAATTTTGGTATACAAGTAGCAAGTTCTTTATTTGTTCCACTCAAGCGTTCATTTTCTTCTTTTAACTGTGATTTATCAATCAATTCGCCACACAAAAGTTGTGTATCACCAGGCTTATCGACCATTACTTTACGTAACATTTGTCGCACAATTACTTCGATATGTTTATCATTGATTTTTACACCTTGGAGGCGATATACTTCTTGTACTTCATTGACGATATAATTTGCTAAAGCTGTTGGACCATTGACTCGCAAGATATCATGTGAATTAGGCGAACCCTCAACGATTTCTTCACCCCTTTCTACATGTTGACCTTCAAATACATTAGTATGTCGCCATTTTGGTATTTGAATTTCTTCAGAATCATCATTAGAACCTGTAATAATGATGCGCTGTTTAGTCCGCGTATCTTTTCCAAAACTTATCGTACCACTACGTTCTGCTAAGATTGCGGGATCTTTTGGAACACGTGCTTCAAATAGATCTGCTACCCGAGGTAAACCACCAGTAATATCACGATTTTTTGAAGATTCTTGAGGTAAACGTGCAATTACATCGCCTACTTTTACTTTTGTACCATTTTCTACATTGATAACCGTTCGGGGAGGTAAAAAATAAGCTGCAGTTCTATCCGTGTCTGGTAAATATAAATCTTGACCTGTTTCATCTTCTAGTTTTATTATTGGTCGCAAATCTTTGGCATGAGTTGGTCGTTGCTTTGGATCTGTTACGATAATACTGGTTAATCCAGTATGTTCATCCATTTCCCTATTCACCGTAATACCTTCTACTACATCAGTTAATTTAATCTGCCCTGCAACTTCTGTAATAATCGGTATTGTATGTGGTTCCCAATTAGCAACGATTTGCCCTGCTTCAACGGGGTCACCATCATTGAGGTTCAATACAGCACCGTATGGGACTTTATAACGTTCACGATCTACACCAAATTCATCAAGAATATTGATTTCACCTGAACGTGAAACAGCGACCCATTTTATTTCTCCTGATTCATTCTGCTGTTGTAATAATTTAAGGTTTTCAAATTTAACCGAACCCTTTGATTTCACAGCGATATGATCGATAGCGACAGCACGAGAGGCGGCTCCTCCAACATGAAATGTCCGCATAGTTAATTGTGTGCCAGGTTCACCAATTGATTGAGCAGCAACAACTCCAACAGCTTCACCAATATTGACAAGATGACCACGTGCTAAATCACGCCCATAGCATTTGGCACAAACGCCAAATTTTGCTTCACATGTAATAGCGGAGCGAACTTTAACACGAACAATACCTTCCTGTTCTAGTTGTTCGACTCGGGTTTCATTTAGTAAAATACCTGCTTTAAATACTGGCTCTTATTGATTTGGTTTATAAACATCTTCTGCTAATACGCGACCTAATACGCGATCATGCAAAGGTTCTACAACATCGCCTCCTTCTATTAAAGGAATCATTTCTAAGCCTTGATGTGTACCACAATCATATTCATGAACTACCATATCTTGAGCAACATCAACAAGTCTGCGTGTCAAATATCCAGAATTTGCTGTTTTTAAGGCAGTATCAGCCAAGCCTTTTCGAGCCCCATGAGTAGAAATAAAGTATTGTAATACATCTAAACCTTCACGAAAATTGGCTGTGATTGGAGTTTCAATAATTGAACCGTCTGGTTTTGCCATTAATCCTCGCATTCCGGCAAGTTGGCGAATTTGGGCGGCTGAACCACGAGCACCAGAATCTGCCATCATGTAGATGGAGTTAAATGAGGGACGCATTATTTCATTGCCATCCTTATCTGTGAGAATGTCAGTCCCTATTTCTTTCATCATAGCTGTGGCAAGTTCATCATTGGTCTGTGACCAAATATCAACAACTTTATTATATCGTTCACCAGAAGTGATAAGTCCTGATGCATATTGTTCTTCAATTTCTTTAACTGCTGTTTCTGCTGTGCCAATAATTTCTGGTTTATCTTTTGGAATAGCTAAATCTTCTATACCAATTGAAATACCTGCACGGGTCGCATAAGAAAAACCAGTGTACATTAACTTATCAGCAAGAACAACAGTGGGTTTTAGCCCCAATCGTCGGTAACTAATGTCTATTAATTGAGAAATAGCTTTTTTAGTCATATCTCGATTAATCAGTTTAAACGGTAATCCCTGTGGTAATATTTCAAAAAGTAAGGCTCGTCCTACCGTGCTTTCTACAGTTATGCGTGAGTTGTTTGCAGCTGGTAAACGTACTGTTATTTTTGCATGTAAATCTACTTTCCTATTTTGATAAGCTCGATCTACTTCATTAAGATCGGCAAAGCGCATACCTTCACCGCATACCCCTATTCGTTCTCTTGTCATGAAGTACAAGCCTAAAACAACATCTTGAGAGGGAACAATAATAGGTTCCCCATTAGCAGGAGATAAGATGTTACTACTGGACATCATTAAAGCTCGAGCTTCTAGTTGTGCCTCAATTGAGAGTGGTATATGCACTGCCATTTGATCGCCATCAAAGTCTGCATTAAAGGCGGTACAAACGAGTGGATGCAGTTGAATTGCTTTACCTTCAATTAGGATTGGTTCAAAAGCTTGAATACCTAGTCTATGTAGTGTGGGCGCACGATTAAGTAAAACGGGATGTTCCCGAATGACTTCTTCTAACATATCCCAAACAATCCCTTTTTCTTGTTCCACTAATTTTCTAGCAGTTTTAATCGTGGTGGCGAATCCTTTTAATTCCAATTTGCTAAATACAAATGGCTTAAAGAGCTCTAAAGCCATTTTTTTAGGCAGACCACATTGTTGTAGGCGCAAAGTTGGTCCAACAACGATGACAGAACGCCCTGAATAATCAACCCGTTTACCTAATAAGTTTTGACGAAATCTACCTTGTTTGCCCTTTATCATATCAGCTAATGATTTTAAGGGTATTTTATTGGATCCAGTTAATACTCGTCCTCGTCGCCCATTATCTAAAAGAGCATCCACCGATTCTTGTAACATGCGTTTTTCATTTCGCACTATAATCTCTGGCGCACTTAAATCAAGTAGTCGTTTTAGTCGGTTATTTCGATTAATGACTCGCCGATAAAGATCATTTAAGTCTGAAGTCGCAAATCGTCCTCCTTCTAATGGCACTAAAGGACGTAGTTCAGGAGGTAATACAGGGAGAACTTTTAATACCATCCATTCTGGTCGATTACCTGAAGTTAAAAAAGATTCAATTAATTTCAATCGTTTAGACAGTTTTTTGATCTTGGCTTCTGAATTGGTCGAGTTGATACCTTCTCGTATTTTGTTGATTTCCTCAGGTAAGTCCATTGTCCGTAATAACTCAAGAATAGCCTCTGCTCCCATTCGTACATCGAATTCATCACCATATTCTTCAACTTTTTCGATGTAATTATCCTCACTTAATAATTGTCCTGGTTCAAGATTTGTTAAACCTGGCTCAATAACGACGTATGTTTCAAAATAGAGAATTTTCTCAAGATCTCGCAAGGTCATATCAAGCATCAAGCCCAAACGGGAGGGGAGAGATTTTAGATACCAGATATGGGCTACAGGACTGGCAAGTTCGATATGAGCCATTCGTTCTCTGCGTACTTTGGCTTGTGTCACTTCGACACCACATTTTTCACACACGACACCGCGATGTTTTAGCCGCTTATATTTGCCACATAAACATTCATAGTCTTTATTAGGACCAAAAATTCTGGCACAAAAAAGGCCATCACGTTCTGGCCTAAAGGTTCGATAGTTGATTGTTTCAGGTTTTTTGATCTCTCCAAAGGACCAGGAGCGAATTTTCTCAGGTGAGGCTAGGCTGATGCATATCTTGTCAAAATCCCCTATTTTACCTTGGCTGTTAAGGAAATTGAGTAGGTCTTTCAAAAGTGTTCTCCTTTTTGGGCGACGCAGTGTATTGCTACTACGTCGATAAACGTTTTACATCTGCTCTAATTCAATATCTATCCCCAATGAGCGAATTTCCTTCACCAATACATTAAAGGATTCTGGCATTCCAGCATCTATTCGATGATCCCCAGCGACGATATTTTTATACATCTGTGTTCGTCCAACAACATCATCTGATTTGACTGTTAACATTTCCTGCAAGGTGTATGATGCACCATAAGCTTCCAAAGCCCACACTTCCATTTCTCCAAAACGTTGTCCGCCAAATTGCGCCTTTCCGCCAAGTGGTTGTTGTGTGACTAA
>DAOVTJ010000001.1 GCA_030633165.1 Thiomargarita sp.
AAACCAAAACCAATATCACGAGCTAATTGCCATTTAGCATCACCAGATAATCGGAAATCCTCATAATTATCTGCTGAACTGCTAGTGTAACGACCAATATCAATCCCAGCAGTTATGTTGTAAAGACTGCCTTGTTGTTTGTTTTGTAATTTTACTTGTGGGCTGAGTTTAACCAAAAAAGAACTCACTTCGTCTTCTTTTACCGCATAGGTAATATTATCATCGTATCCTAATGTCAGTCCTACCTCTGGCATAATTCGAAAAGGTCCTACTGCAACACCTTGAGCAGCTATTGCAGCATTACATGCGACACTAAGTATTAATGTCAATTTTAGAGAATTTTTCATCATTTTTAATATTTCCGCAAGTTATTCAGTATAATACTATATCTGATTAACAGAGAATATGTCAATAAGTTCACTTAATCCACTGCCGCGCGTTCCAAAACATTTGCATCCAAGGTCCTTCCTGGCTACGGCAATTATCTAACCAAGAATATTGGCTACTTAAAAAGAGCCGCTCAGGATGTGGCATCATAATCGTAAATCGACCATCCTCTGTTGTGATACCTGTTATACCTAAAGGAGAACCATTGGGATTAGTGGGATAATCAGTGGTTACACTGCCATAATTATTCACATAACGCAAAGCAACTAATTTATTTTCAATATCACTAAATTGTGCTTTTCCTTCACCATGTGAGACAACTATTGGTAAACGTGAACCTGCCATTCCTTGTAGAAATATTGAAGATGAGTCAAGCACTTCTACCATGACTAAACGTGCCTCAAATTGCTCTGATTCATTACGTCCAAAAGTGGGCCAATGGGCAGCACCTGGTATTAAATCGCTCATTTGTGCCATCATTTGACACCCATTACAGACTCCTAAAGCAAAGGTATCCTTTCTCTGAAAAAACTCTGAAAATTCATCATAAGCACGAGGGTTAAAACGGATAGATTTTGCCCAACCGCTACCTGCTCCTAAGACATCACCATAAGAAAAACCACCGCAAGCTGCTAAACCCTTAAAATCTTTAAGGCTAATATGTCCGTTTAAAATATCACTGGTATGAACATCGACACAAGCAAAGCCTGCTTTTTCAAATGCCGCTGCCATCTCTAATTGTCCATTAACCCCTTGTTCACGGAGAATAATAATACGGGGACGAGCGCCACAGATATGTGGAGCTTGTAAGGTAAATGTCTGATGAACTGACAGTCCAGGATTTTTGATATCTAGAATAGAATCATATTCTTGTTGGGCACAATCAGGATTATCACGCAAGCGCTGTATCAAATAGCTTGTTTCACTCCAAGCCCTTTGTAGTGTATTACGGGCTACACTTAATACAAGTGTATAATTATGATAAAAATTGATTTTATCCTTATCATTTGTTGTCCCTAAAACCTGGACATGTTGATTTAAATCCGTTTTTTCGGCAAAACAAGCTTGTACTTCAGCTAGATCAGTCTTTTTAATTTGAATAACAGCCCCTAATTCTTCATTAAATAGACTGGCTAAAAAATGTTTTTTGATATGGATATCTAGCCCACAATGTCCTGCAAAAGCCATTTCACAAAGTGTAGTTAATAATCCACCATCAGAACGGTCATGATATGCCAGTATTTTTTCTTTTAAGCTTTGAATGACATTGAAAAAATCTTTTAAATCTTTTGGATTATCCACATCAGGTGTGGTATCACCAAGTTGATTATAGACTTGGGCTAATGCTGAAAGCCCTAAACGATTTTTACCTTTACCTAAATCGATTAATAATAATACGGTATCACCGCTTTGCAATTGTGGTGTGAGAGTACGGCGAATATCTGAAACACGTGCAAATCCAGAAATAATTAGAGATAATGGCGCTGTAACTGATTTATCATCCCATTGTGTATGTAGGGATAATGAATCTTTACCCACTGGAATAGCAATTCCTAAAGCAGGACATAATTCCATCGCCACTGCTTTTACCGTATTAAATAAGGCAGCATCTTCACCAGGCTGTCCACAGGCTGCCATCCAATTTGCTGAAAAAACAATATCACTAAGATTATCTATACATGCTGCGGCAATATTCGTAATGGCTTCACCAATAGCCATCCGTCCTGAGGCAGGCGCATTAAGCAAAGCTAATGGAGCACGTTCACCAATTGCCATCGCTTCACCAGTGAAACTACCAAACTTACTAGCGGTGACTGCACAATCAGCCACTGGAACTTGCCAAGGACCAACCATTTGATCACGTGCAACAAGTCCACCCACAGTACGATCACCAATAGTAATTAAAAAACTCTTATTGGCAACAGTGGGCAAATGGAACACTCGTAATATTGCTTCTTGTATATTTATACTATCAAGATCTAAGGGAGGCGGTGTTAAGCTTGGAAGTGATATAACATTGCGGCATATTTTTGGCGGATTACCCAATAACACTGATAATGGCATATTAATCAAATTATCAGATAATTGTAATTTTTGTTCTTTTGTGGTTTTTCCCACTACAGCATAAGGGCAACGTTCACGCTCAGTGAGTTTTGAAAAAAGTGATAGATTTTCTGTATCAATTGCAAGTACATAACGTTCTTGTGCTTCATTACACCAAATTTCCATTGGTGATAAACTTGGATCAGCAGAAGGAATCGCATTTAATATAAATTCTCCCCCACAGCCCCCATCTTTGACTAATTCTGGCAAAGCATTAGAAAGTCCACCAGCACCGACATCATGTATAGAAATAATGGGATTATCAGCTCCCATGCGCCAACAGGCATCTATCACTTCTTGACAACGTCGCTGCATTTCTGGGTTACCACGTTGCACAGATGCAAAATCTAATTCTGCACTACTGTGTCCTGCGACCATTGAAGAAGCAGCCCCACCCCCTAAGCCAATTAACATTGCAGGACCCCCTAATACTATTAATAAGCTTTGAGGAGGTATTTTATTTTTTTGGATATGCTCTGGACGAATATTACCTGTTCCACCGGCTAACATAATTGGTTTATGATAACCACGCCGTCGTCCATTCACATCCATTTCAAAACTGCGAAAATAGCCACACACTGCTGGACGCCCAAATTCATTATTAAAAGCACTAGCACCAATTGGTCCCTCTAGCATGATTTGCAAAGCGGTTGCCATGCGTGTCGGTGTCTCATAAGGCGTTTCCCAAGCTTGTGGCGCATCAGGTAAGCGCAAATGTGATACCGAAAATCCAGTTAAACCTGCTTTGGGTTTAGCACCGCGTCCAGTTGCTCCCTCATCACGAATTTCACCGCCAGAACCTGTAGCCGCACCAGGAAATGGGGAAATTGCGGTGGGATGGTTATGAGTTTCCACTTTCATCAAAATATCACGGTCTTCATAGCCTTTCATAACAGCAGAATTGTCATGATAAGCAGAAATAACATGTCCAGGATGTTGTTCATAAGTATGGCGTATCATCTGAAATAATGATATTTCTTGCTTTTGTCCATCAATAATCCAATCTGCATTAAAAATTTTATGCCGACAATGCTCAGAATTGGCTTGGGCAAACATCATTAATTCAACAAGAGTAGGATTACGTTGTAAAGCTTTAACTAAATAATCTATTTCATTCTCAGATAAGGCAAGCCCATATTCTTTATTAGCTGTTATAAGTCCATATTTTCCTTCTGCTAAGATATTAACCCTTGGCGCCGCCACGTTAAATAGCATCTCTGCTTGCTTTATATCTGATAATACAGTTTCTGTCATACGATCATGAATAAAAGGAATGATTTGGGTAGCATCTGTATGCCACAAAATTCCTCGTTCTATTCGTTTGACAGCAGATAAACCACAAACTGTGGCAATATCTGTAGCTTTAGTGGACCAAGGTGAAATAGTACGGGGAATGACTAAAAAATATTTTCCCTTTTGTAAAGTTACTTTTTTTGATGTGTTATCAGGTAATAAGGCACGTAGTTGACTTTCTTCATTTTCTGATAATGGACGTACTAGTTCAACAAAATATAGATATTGTGCATTAAGTGTGCTTGTTTGTACGATTTTGAGTAATTTTTCACGTCGAAATGTTGAAAGAGCGGTTCCCCCTGTATAATACATAAATAAAGCACCTCTATTACTTTTATTTGGTATAATTTATTATTGTGTAATAATAACTGATTTTGATTGTAGGAATAAAAACATTGTGGAAAAAATTCGAGGGACTACCATTTTATCAGTACGCCGTGATGATGTGGTGGTGATAGGCGGTGATGGACAAGTCTCTTTTGGCAATACTGTAATGAAACATAATGCTCGTAAAGTGCGAAGATTATATCACAATAAAGTTATTGCTGGTTTTGCTGGGAGTACTGCTGATGCTTTTACATTATTTGAACGTTTTGAAGGAAAATTAGAGAAACATCAAGGTCATCTAACACGTGCTGCTGTTGAATTGGCAAAAGATTGGCGTACTGATCGTATGTTACGACGTTTAGAAGCCCTTCTTATTGTCGCTGATCAGACGAATTCCTTGATTATTTCTGGAACTGGTGATGTGATAGAACCTGAAAATAATTTAATGGCGATAGGTTCAGGTGGGGCTTATGCACAAGCTGCTGCACTAGCTTTATTAGATAGTACTACTTTAAATGCTACAGAGATTGTCGAAAAGGCATTACATATTGCTGCTGATATTTGTATTTATACAAATCATAACTTGACCATTGAAAGCTTAACGCTGACTGAAGGCGATTTAAAAACATGAGCGAGATGACTCCTAAAGAAATTGTCAGTGAATTGGATAAACATATTATTGGTCAAAATGCTGCGAAACGGGCTGTCGCCATTGCGTTGCGTAATCGTTGGAGACGCATGCAAATTGAACCAATGTTACGTAATGAAATTACCCCAAAAAATATTTTGATGATTGGACCCACAGGGGTAGGAAAAACAGAAATTGCACGGCGCTTAGCTAAATTGGCAAATGCCCCTTTTATTAAAGTTGAAGCGACTAAATTTACTGAAGTGGGTTATGTTGGTCGGGATGTAGAGTCGATTATTCGAGATTTAGTTGATATGGCAGTCAAGATGATCCGCGAGGATGCAATGAGCCAAGTTGAAATTGAGGCTACAGATGCAGCGGAAGAACGGATTTTAGATGCCTTATTAACACCCCCGCGAGATAATACGAGTCGCTTTGAATCTGATGCTGAAGGTTCATCATCCACACGACAAACATTTAGAAAGATGTTACGTGAAGGCAAGTTGGATGAACGGGAAATTGAAATTGATATTACTGAATCTCGTGTTGGTGTTGAAATTATGGCTCCTCCTGGCATGGAAGAGATGACCAGCCAATTACAAAGTATGTTTCAAAACATGGCTGGAAATCGTACTAAAAACCGCAAAATACGTATCAAAGACGCGAGAAAATTGTTACATGAAGAAGAAGCGGGTCGTTTGATTAATGAAGATGAGTTGAAAACACAAGCTGTAGAACGTGTTGAACAAAATGGTATTGTGTTTTTAGATGAAATCGACAAGGTAACTAATCGTTCAGAAACATCAGGGGCAGATGTTTCACGTGAAGGAGTACAACGTGATTTATTGCCATTGGTTGAAGGCAGCACCGTGACAACAAAATATGGTATGGTGAAAACTGATCATATTTTGTTTATTGCCTCTGGTGCCTTTCATTTAGCTAAACCTTCTGATTTAATTCCAGAATTACAAGGACGTTTGCCGATTCGTGTTGAACTTGATGCACTTAATGTGGAAGATTTTGTTCGTATTTTGACAGAACCTGATGCTTGTTTAACAGAACAATATATTGCGTTGATGCAAACTGAAGGGGTAAATCTTCAATTTTCTGAGGACAGTATTAGGCAAATTTCTGAAATGGCTTGGCAAGTTAATGAACGCACTGAAAATATCGGTGCCAGACGTTTGCATACTGTAATGGAACGTTTAGTAGAAACAATCTCTTTTGAAGCTTCAGAACAAAACGGTGAGGTAATAAAGATTGATGTTGATTATGTCAATCAGCATTTGGCTGATTTGGTGAATAATCAAGATTTAAGCCAATATATTCTTTAGTTGACCAGGTAATAACATGACTACATCTATCCCTACAGAAATTAATCTACATCAAAAATCTCGTTTTTTAGAACTGACTTTTGATACTGGTGAACATTTTGAATTAAGTTGTGAATATTTACGGGTATATTCTCCATCTGCTGAAGTACAGGGGCATGGTCCTGGTGAAGAAACTTTGCAAGTCGGTAAGGCAGATGTAAATATTGAGAAGATTGAGCCAGTTGGCATTTATGCCATACAGCTTTGTTTTGATGATGGACATGATACGGGACTCTATTCTTGGGAGTGGTTATATTTTCTTGCTAAAAACAAAGAGAAATTATGGCAAGAATATTTGGACAAACTTGAAAAAGCAGGGCAAAAACGTGCGCCAAGTCGTGCGAGTTAATAGATTTTCCCGAAAATAATAGCCTGATGTTATACACTTTTTCATGTCCATAACCCAGGGACAATGTCCCTGGGAATTATTTTGTCTATAATATCCCCTACTTCTGGAAAACTGGAAAGGTTTCACAACATGACTACAACCCATTTTGGCTTTACCAAAGTCCCACTCGAAGAAAAAGTCCATCGTGTCACTGAGGTTTTTGATTCTGTGGCAAATCGTTATGACATAATGAATGATCTTATGTCTGGTGGCATACATCGTTTATGGAAACATTTCACTATTCAATTATCTGGTGTGCAACCTGGGCAAACAGTACTTGATTTGGCAGGAGGAACAGGCGATTTAGCGGCTAAGTTTACAAAAATTGTAGGATCTCAAGGACAGGTTATTTTAGCTGATATTAATGCCTCTATGTTGAAAGTTGGGCGTGAACGTTTACTTAATAAAGGAGTATTAGTAGACTTTGCTCAAGCTAATGCTGAATCTTTACCATTTGCTGATAATAGTTTTGATCTCATTACAATTGCTTTTGGATTGCGTAATGTCACCAATAAAGAAGCAGCTCTTGCCTCAATGTTGCGTGTGTTAAAACCTGGGGGACGGCTATTAATCTTAGAATTTTCGGAATTAAAAATTACTCCCTTAAAACCTTTATATGATATTTATTCTTTTAAAGTCTTACCATTTTTAGGTAAATTGATTGTAAAAGATGATGACAGTTATCGTTATTTAGCAGAATCTATTCGTATGCATCCTAATCAAGAGTCTTTATTAGAAATGATGAAAACAGTGGGTTTTGAGCAATGTGATTATCATAATTTAAGTGGCGGCATTGTGGCTGTACATAGAGGGTATAAATTATGACAGAATATGCAGGATTTTGGCGACGTTTCATGGCATTTTTGGTGGATATGCTATGGATTACCCCTTTATTGAGCTTATTATTATATTTTAGTTATAGTGGAGAACTTGTTTCAATTTTGGAATTTTCAGAATTAAAAACTCTTTTGATTTATAATATCTTACCTATTTTAGTTATTTTAGGTTTAGTCATTTTATGGTTTTGGATTAGATATGGTGCGACACCTGGAAAATTATTATTTGATTGCGAAATTGTGGATGTACGTAGTGGTGAAAATATTGGTTTAGGACAAATACTATTGCGTTATTTGGGTTATATGATTTCTGTCTTATCCTTAGGCTTGGGTTTTCTGTGGATTATGTGGGATAAGCGTAAACAAGGATGGCATGATAAAATTTCTGGAACAATGGTAGTTATACATGATGAAGCGACTGTTCCTTTACATCAACTGGAGAAATATTACCGTTGATAAATAAATTATTTGCAACCACATTAGAAACGCAGCTCAATCAAGCATTACATTGGGATCAAGCCTGTTTAGAAGATTTAAATAAATTGTCTGGAAAAATCATCCGTCTTGAATTAAGTGGACTTGATCTCAATTTTACTTTTTTTCCTGATAATCAAGGTATTATTGTACTTGGTAATTATAATGGTGAACTTGATGTTCGCATTAGCTGTCCGCCTTTTAGTTTGTTACGTTTATTGTTAGAAACAACACAATCAGATAATACAGATGTAATTATTACGGGTGAAATAAGTACAGCCCAACAATTCTTACTGCTTTTGAGAAAATTGGATATTGATTTGGAAGAGCGATTAGCACAATGGTTGGGAACAGTCCCCATGTTCCAAAACTTAAACAGTGAATGTCGCAATACTTTACAAGATAAACTACGCGAATATTTGCAAGAAAAAACTCATCACTTGCCCACCCGTGTTGAAATGGAAACTTTTTTACATGCGGTAAATACATTAAGTGATGATCTTGAACGTTTAGAACAACGGGTACAACGATTAAAATGAGAATGATTCGTCAATTTATTCGTTTATTAAGCATTTACCGTGTCATCATACGCTTTGGGCTTGATGAATTATTATTTTCTACTAAGATATTTCGTCCTCTACGATTATTAGCCTATTTGACACCTGGTTACTGGTTACGTCCGAAAGATCTTACACGTGGTATGCGGATTCGTCTCGCCTTAGAAGAATTGGGACCTATTTTTATAAAGTTTGGTCAAATCCTTTCCACGCGCCGTGACTTATTACCTGATGATATTGCTTTTGAATTGGCAAAATTACAAGATAAAGTGGCACCGTTTTGTGGTATTCAAGCCAGAGAAATTATCGAAAAGGCTTATGATCGCCCTTTATTGGAAGTTTTTGCCCAATTTGATACCACACCACTTGCTGCTGCTTCTATTGCCCAAGTACATGCAGCACGCTTGCATAATGGACAAGATGTTATCATCAAAGTACTACGTCCAGGTATTAAGGCTAGAATTACTAAAGATATTGAATTACTTTATTTTTTGGCAAATATCGCTAATCGTTATTGGAGTGATGGACGTCGATTACGTCCACGAGAAGTCGTTGCCGAATTTGAGAAAAATCTTCAAGATGAACTAGATTTAATGCGCGAAGCAGCAAATGCTGCTCAACTTAGACGTAATTTTAAGGATTCTGATTCGCTTTATATCCCTGAAATTGAATGGGATTATACCTTGCCCAATGTATTAGTAATGGAACGTATCAAAGGTATTCCTATTAGAGATATAGAAACTTTAAAGCGTGAAGGGGTCAATTTGAAACATCTTGCAGAAATTGGAGTAGAAATTTTTTTTACCCAAGTTTTCAGAGATAACTTTTTTCATGCTGATATGCATCCTGGCAATATTTTTGTCGATATCTCTAATCCTGAACGTCCCTCTTATATTGCAGTAGATTTTGGTATTATGGGTGCCCTTAGTACTGAAGATCAACATTATTTAGCCGCCAATTTTTTAGCCTTCTTTCGTCGTGATTATCATAGAGTGGCGGAATTACATGTTCATTCAGAATGGGTACCCCCTTCAACACGAGTAGAAGAATTTGAAGGTGCTATTCGCAGCGTGTGCGAACCATTTTTTGATAAAGCATTGAAAGATATCTCTTTTGGACTGGTATTATTACGCCTATTTCAAACTGCACGGCGTTATAAAATGGAAGTACAACCACAATTAGTACTGCTACAAAAAACATTACTTAATATTGAAGGTTTAGGGCGGGAACTTTATCCTGAATTAGATTTATGGAAAACAGCTAAACCTTTTTTAGAACGTTGGATGGATGAACGGATAGGATTGCGAGGTTTTTTCAAAGGGATACAGACGAATTTACCATTATGGGCAGAAACTTTACCAGAATTACCACTGTTGGTACATGATGCTTTAGTCCATCGTAAAACAGATTCTGAACATATCAAACACCTTAGCCTTGAAGTGAGTAACTTAACAAAAGAAATACGACAATGGCATGAACGTCTTTTATCAATATTTCTTACTGCATTCATTTTCAGTAGTGTTATTGGGATATTCTTATATCTGTTTTTTCAGGATTAATTGAATGACAGTACATGCTAATGTTCCAGCAATTCTAATAAAGCACCTAATTATAATTGCTGGAATCTATAAGCTTAGCCTCATTCCAGTAAGCATCCATTTCTTCTAAAGTCATATCTTTCAATTTTTTACCTGCATTAGCTTCTATATATTCAAAACGTTTGATAAATTTTTTATTCGTCTTTTCCAAAGCAGTATCTGGATTAATACCTATAAATCTAGCATAATTCACCAGCGAGAATAAAAGATCACCAAATTCATTTTCTGTATTATCAAAATTCTGGCTTTCTTTGAATTCAGCTATTTCCTCCTCCACCTTTTCCCAAACTGCCTCTTTATTATCCCAATCAAAACCGACACCATGCGCTTTTTCTTGAATACGAAATGCCTTAATCAAAGCTGGCAATGAATTGGGAACACCTGAGAGAACACCTTGATTCTTACCTTTCTCTTTGAGTTTTAACAATTCCCAATTTCGTTTAACATCAGCCTCATTTTCTACAATGACATCACCAAAAACATGTGGATGCCGTGCAATGAGTTTTTCACTCACACCATTAATCACATCAGCAATATCAAAAGCATTTTTTTCTGAACCCAGTTTGGAATAGAAAACAATATGCAACATTAGATCGCCTAATTCTTTTTTAACTTCTTCTAAATCACCTTCCAAAATAGCATCAGATAACTCATAAGTTTCCTCAATAGTTAAATGGCGCAGTGACTCAAAAGTTTGCTTTTGATCCCAAGGACATTTTATACGTAATTCATTCATGATACCAAGTAAATGACGCAATGCTGCCATGGATTCTTCAGGATTTGGATTCATTTTTTTAGAAAGGGAAAAGAAAGTATGTTTAGTATGGATTTGAGATGAGTGTGACCTAAATTTAATGTTAAGAGTGTATTTCTTATAACTATTTGATTTTAAAATGTTTTTATTCATTATCGAGAAGCACATGATTCTTGTACTACTGTGACATGTTATTTTTATTACATGCCAGTGATGGGCTAATTCAATTAGTCTATCAAATAGAGGTCACACACTTTGAGATTATTGCCATTCTACGATATTCATGTTTGGTTTCTGTACCCCAACATTGATTGAGATAAGAATGTACTAAGTCATTTTTATTATTTATTCTGGTTAAATGCCTAGTTCCATAATCTCCATAAAATATATCATATCCATATTTTAAGGCTTCCGTCAATCGATCTAACCAAAAACGTTTACCATGTTCTGTATGTAAGTAGTCAGATACAATAGCACCGTATTCATCTAATAAATAATTAAAAAATATCGCTTTGGGTAATCCATGTGTTATTTCACCAGAACCGATCTGCCGCCAAACCCCTACTTGTATGGCTTGATGAGGGCTATTCCAAAATTTCTTACTTTTTATTTCAAATTTTACATAGTAAAGAGTTTCATATTCTTCAATAAGCCTTATGGTATTCCCAACCTTTAAAAGATTCCATTTATCTATGGTAAGTTTTTGTGGGTAACGAGAAAGAAAGGATTTCGTGCTTTCAAGATTTTCGTTAAATTCTTCTAATTTAAAATCATCTCGATCTGTTATTAATCTAGGCATCATAATTCCTACCTTCATAAAGCTATGAGATGGGAAAAAACGATCCCAAAATTTAGAAAAAACTTGGGATCAAAATTTTTTTGCTATAGTATTTCAAGTCTCAATTCATACGCCATGCCCTCTATAGTATTTCAGATAAAGATTTTGGCCAAAAGCCTCCAAGGTTTGACAAACTTTGGAGGTTTAGCTTAAAAAGCTTTTTCTGAAAAGCTATAGGTGATTATTATGCTATCAATCAATTATAGGAGTATAAGCCATCACGCTTTGAACAAAACTTGACATCAATAAATCATCTGGAGTAATTATACCTAAAGGGTAGATAGAATTATCATTTAATTCCACGTTGGCAGAATTATAATAAGAGTCCCAAATTAATTCAGAACAATAAACGGCATCATTGTAAGGTATTGGGATAGAATCATAATCACCATCATTCCATCTAGCGAATGAATATAATGCTACACGGTTTGCATTAGAATCAGATACACTTGGTACCCGAGCCAACATAACCGATGTGTATTTATTTGCATTATTTATCTATGGTAAACGGGTCAGTTCCCACCCCATGAGAAGGACTTCTTGCTTGCATAACTGTAAAAGAAGTGTCATTTTTCTTATAGATCATTGCTGCGTGTTGCAAGAAACCATAGCCAATACCACTAACAATACCACCTGTTATATGCTCTATAACACCTGATGAGCAATTGATTGGCTCATCTTCTGTACCATCACATGCACTGAGTAGCAAAAAATCACCAACTCTAGATTTGTGCAAAAGTGTTGTATAATACAGTTTGTTTATTTGTTTCTTTGCTAAAGATGGATAGTCCTTTCCCCAAGAATAAAGCACAGTAGTATGTCCAGCTTCATACCCATAAGCCTTCATTACAAGGTTATTTGTTGTTACACCTGATATTTTAATATATTCATAACCTAATTCTGTTCCATTTCCCTTGTACCCAGACCATGTAATAGTCATTCCATTGTAGTTTGTTGATTCTCTTGTTGCTCCGTTTAATATGCCTGCCTCATCTGAGTTAGACGCCCATTTTACTATTGTAGGACTTACGCATTGACAGATGAAAAATTTTATGAACCCTTTTAAATACAAGGCATTACATTTTTTTGATTAATCGTTATTGATCACAAATGACAGATTTATACACGTGCTATTTTTTTATAACCCTATGATATTTATCAGGAACACAAAAAATATAGTTTGTCAATGCGTAAGTCCTATTATATTGTTAGAACACTTAAACTTTTAACTCTATACTGCACTCCTTCATAAATTGAACTTTTTTTAAAGACTGAAATGTTAATAGTGAATCCAGTTATTTTTGTCGTGTTCTAACAATCAATGGCCATTTTGAATAAGGAAAAATCAGTAATATTTAGAGCACTTCTCAAAAAATCATAAGAGCTAAATTTGTGAAGGACTACAGTATAGGATTTTGACCTAGGGAAAAACAAACGATCAATTAATCACTTCATTATTTGACTTAAAATAACGCACCTTCGCGCCATCTTCAAGAAATTTGAAACCGACTTTATCTGCCTTGTTCGTTATAGGATTAACAAGCGCAATATTAGAAATATGAATAGGCATTTCTTTATCAATAATGCCACCTGGAACATTTTGCATAGGATTGCCCCGGGTGTGACGCTTGACTAAATTAATATTTTCTACCACAAGGCGATTTTTCGCACTAAAACGGACAACTTTACCGTATTTACCTTTATCTTTACCAGTAATGACAATCACATCATCACCTTTTCTAATTTTTTGCATATTTAGTTATTAGCTATTACATAGATAGAAACCAAATCGCCTGGTTTCTATCAAATCACAAATACTATGAAAATTCATTAAAGAACTTCCAAAGCTAAAGAAATAATTTTTGTAAAACGCTCACCTCTTAACTCACGGGTGACAGGACCAAAAATACGTGTTCCAATAGGTTGCATTTGATTATTAAGTAAAACTGCTGCATTACCATCAAAACGAATGACTGAACCATCTGGACGTCTAACACCTTTACGAGTCCTTACTACAACAGCTGAATATACTTCACCTTTTTTAACCTTACTACGAGGAATAGCTTCTTTTATACTAACCTTAATAATATCCCCAATATGAGCATAGCGGCGGTGTGACCCCCCTAATACCTTGATACAGCTTATTCGACGTGCACCACTATTATCGGCAACGTCAAGCATAGATTGCATTTGTATCATTTTTTAGACCTCTATCAATTTGATGGTGCTTTAATAAAGCTGCGCTTTACGTAAATAGCGCAGCAAAAGCTCTAAGCACCTTTTTTTGTCACAATCTTATGCAAACGCCACGATTTAGTTTTAGAAAATGGACGACATTCAGAAATTTCAACTATATCGCCTTCTTGACAACTATTTTCCTCATCATGAGCATGTAACTTAGTTGAACGCTTAATATATTTTCCATATTTGGAATGTTTTATTTTACGTTCAGTTAACACAGTAATTGTTTTTGACATCCTATTGCTAGTGACACGTCCTATTACTGTTCGTATCACACTTGCTTGGACTTTAGTCTCTTCCGTCATGCCGTGCTACCTACTCTTTTTTCTTTTAAAACCGTTTTTACCCGTGCAATATTACGTCTGACGTGTTTTAATTGGGTATGTCGGTTTAATTGACCATTTGCTTTTTGTAAACGCAAATTAAAGTGTTCACGTAATAAATCGAGCTGTTCTGAATGAAGCTCGCTAACTGATTTTTCTCGAAGTTCTTTCGCTTTCATCACATTACCGTTCGACTTACAAAAGTAGTTGGCACCGACAGTTTTGCCGATGCTAAACGAAAGGCTTCCCGGGCATTTTCTTCTGAAACCCCTTCAATTTCATAAAGCATTCTTCCAGGTTGAATTAAAGCAACCCAATATTCAACATTTCCCTTTCCTTTGCCCATACGAACTTCCAACGGCTTTTTACTAATTGGTTTATCTGGAAAAATCCGAATCCATAATTTACCACCCCGTTTTACACGACGTGTTATGGCACGTCGTGCGGATTCAATCTGACGTGCCGTGATACGTCCATGTCCAGTGGCTTTTAGCCCAAATTCGCCAAAACTGACTTTATTACTCCGTTGAGCACACCCTCGGTTTCGGCCTTTTTGTTGTTTTCTGAATTTGGTGCGTTTGGGTTGTAACATAGTTAATTATCCATTATGGCGATAAATCGCCTACTGCAAACGGTTTATAATCTCGCCCTTAAAAATCCAGACTTTCACGCCTATCAGACCATAAGTCGTTTTAGCTTCAGCAAGTCCATAGTCAATATCGGCACGTAAAGTATGTAAAGGTACACGTCCTTCACGATACCATTCTGTTCGTGCGATCTCTGCCCCACCTAGACGACCACTCACATTAATACGAATCCCATGAGCACCTAAACGCATAGCATTTCCGACGGCTCGTTTCATCGCACGTCTAAACATAATACGACGTTCTAATTGTTGCGCGACATTGACTGCTACCAAATAGGCATCAATTTCAGGTTTGCGAATTTCTGCCACAGTAATGTGTACCGGAATACCCATCATTGAAGATATTTCACCTCTCAATCTATCAATATCCTCACCTTTCTTACCAATAACAATACCAGGGCGAGCAGTATGAATAACAATCCGTGCATTACGTGCGGGTCTTTCAATACGCACCTCGCTAACAGAGGCTTGTATCAGTTTTTTCTTGATATACTCTCGTACTTTCAAATCAGTATTGAGATAATTTGCATAATCCTTGCTACTGGCATACCATTTAGAAGACCAGTCTTTGATGATACCTAAGCGGAACCCAGTAGGATGTACTTTTTGACCCATAGTTAATTCTCGTTAAGCGTCTGAAACAGTCACAGTAATATGACTAGTGCGTTTTAAAATTCGACTCCCACGGCCTTTGGCACGGGCACGCATACGTTTCAAGGTTGGTCCTTCATTAATATATATCATTGATACGCACAATTCATCAATATCCGCACCTTCATTATTTTCGGCATTGGCAACAGCAGAATCCAAGGTCTTTTTGACTAACTCAGCAGCGCGTTGTTTGCTAAATTTTAGAGTATTAAGTGCTTTTTCAACCGATAGCCCACGGATTTGGTCTGCAACCAAGCGGCACTTTTGCGGAGAAATACGCGCATATTTATGTATGCTAGAGACTTCCATTTTTTTTAATAAAAGTTAGAACTTTAAGTTATCAGTCATGTCTGGTTATTTTTTTGACTTGGATTTTTTATCACCAGCCAAATGCCCTTTAAAGGTTCGTGTAGTTGCAAATTCACCTAGCTTGTGTCCTACCATGTTTTCTGTGATAAACACAGGGACATGTTGACGGCCATTATGAATTGCGATATTCATTCCCACCATTTCGGGAATAACCATTGAACGACGTGACCATGTTTTTATGGGACGTTTGCTTTTTGTAGCAATAGCTTTCTCCACTTTTTTCCATAAATGGAGATCGACAAAAGGCCCTTTTTTAATTGAACGTGGCATATTTAATCAATTTCTATCAAAAAATTAATAATGCTAAAAAAACAAAATATCTGAATTCGAGAATACGGATTTTTTTGGAAAAAAACTTTATCCTCGAAACTCAGTTTATCGATGCGTTCTGGAACGCACAATCATTTTTCCAGTGCGTTTGTTATGACGAGTCTTAGCACCTTTAGTAGGAAACCCCCAAGGTGTAACTGGATGCCGACCACCTGATGTACGTCCTTCTCCACCACCATGAGGATGATCCACTGGATTCATAACCACACCGCGAACGGTGGGACGTATACCTCTCCATCTTGTTGCACCAGCTTTACCCCATGACTCCAGATTGTGTTCAACATTGCCTACTTCACCCATAGTAGCTCGACAATCTGTAAAGACTTTTCTAATTTCGCCTGAACGTAAACGTAATGTTGCATGTACACCTTCACGAGCAATTAATTGTGCAGAAGTACCAGCACTGCGAATCATTTGTGCTCCTTTACCTGGCTGCAATTCAACACAATGAATTGTACTGCCCATTGGAATACGATGTAGTGGCAAAGTATTACCTGGCTTTATAGGTGCATGAATGCCAGACATGATAGCATCACCGACACTCACCCCTTTGGGTGACAAAATATAACGGCGTTCACCATCTGCATATAATATTAAGGCAATATGAGCACTACGGTTAGGATCGTATTCAATACGTTCCACCTTTCCCATTATGCCATCTTTATTACGTTTAAAATCAATAATTCGATAATGTTGTTTATGTCCACCACCATGATGACGAACTGTTATGCGCCCATTGTTATTACGTCCACCCGTTTTAGACTTTTTTTCTAACAATGCTTTGTGAGGTCTTCCACGATACAACCCTGGGGTAGTCGATTTGATGACAAATCGTCGTCCTGCTGATGTGGGTTTTGCTTTAACGAGTGCCATATTTTTTTTTACTAAAAGTTAAAGAGTGTAGAGTGTCAAGTGTCAAGTGTCAAGTTTTATCAAAATGTTAGTCGCCTACTCTGTAATTGATATCAAAACCTTCTTGCAATCCGACATAGGCTTTTTTCCAATCAACACGTTTACCAAGAATTCGACCAAAAGTTTTGTGTTTACCCTTAACACAAACCACTCGAACTTTGTCAACCTTGACATTAAATAAAAACTCAACTGCCTCTTTTATTTCCAATTTCGTGGCATCAGGTAAAACTTTAAATACAAATTGTCTATGATTATCAGCCACTCTTAACGCTTTTTCTGAAATATGTGGCGTAATCAATATTTTCAATAAACGAGCTTGGTTCATGCCAATCTCTCCTCCATTTTCTTTAATGCAGCAACGGTTATTAAAACTTTTTCAAATTTTAATAAACTGACAGGGTTCACTGTCATTGCATCAGTGATATCAACTTGATGCAGATTTCGCGCGCCCAAACAGAGGTTTTCATCCTTATCTTCGGTCACAATTAGTACATTACTCAAATCGAGTGTTTTTAATTGTGCCAGTAGGGATTTAGTTTTTGGCTTGTCAATAGAAAATTGTTCAATAACTAAAAAACGTGCTTGTCTTACCAATTCTGATAAAATTGAGCGTAATGCACCTTGATACATTTTTTTATTTAGTTTTTGAGAATGATCAGCAGGTTTTGCGGCAAAAGTAATACCACCCCCACGCCATAAAGGACTTTTGACCGTACCAGCACGTGCACGTCCCGTTCCTTTTTGCCGCCAAGGTTTTTTACCACTACCAGTCACTTCAGCACGAGTTTTTTGGGAGCGTGTCCCTGCACGGGCACCAGCTAAATATGCAATTACTGCTTGATGAATCAAAGGTTCATTAAGTTTAGCAGCAAATACTGCGTCAGAAACATTTACCAAACCCGATGTATCATCGTCTGATTGTAGGTTTAATTCCATGAGTTTCTCCTTTTAGCCTTGAGAAGCGCATGATTTAATCGCAGGGTGTACGATAATATCGCCACCTGGTGCGCCTGGTACTGCTCCTTTTATGAGCAATAAATTTCTTTCGAGATCAACTCGTGCGATTTCAAGATTTTGCACAGTACAACGTACATTACCCATGTGTCCAGCCATTTTCTTACCTTTGAAGACACGTCCTGGCGTTTGATTTTGACCTATCGAACCAGCCGAACGGTGTGCTAAGGAGTTACCATGGGTAGCATCTTGCATGTGAAAGTTATATCGTTTGATAACACCTGCAAATCCTTTTCCTTTACTTGTGCCCGTAACATCAACTTTTTGCCCATCTTTGAAAATATCGACTTTGAGTTCAGCGCCAAGTTGAATATCTTCAAGCTCTGAATCTTTTAGGCGTAATTCCCAAAAACCCCGTCCTGTTTCTACACCCGCTTTCGCTAATTGTCCACTGGTTGGTTTGTTAATTCTACTACTACGACGTTTACCACAAGTAATTTGTATGGCACGATAGCCATCTTTTTCTTTTGTTTTGAGTTGCGTTACCCGATTGGGTGTTGCCTCAATAACGGTCACTGGTATGGAGACACCGTTTTCAGTAAAGATACGGGTCATTCCACATTTACGACCGATAATTCCAACGGCCATTTTATTATTATCCTCTTGTTCACTAGGGTTTGAAAAAAGAAACCAAGTTTTTGGGAAAAAACTTGGTTTTTCAAAATTTAAATTTCTCTAGAATAACACCTTTATGCCATTTGTTCAGTTCCCAAGGCATCACTTTTTGTTGGACTCCATTCTTTATTTATGGCTTTTGCGTACCAAATCAAAGCATCAGCATAGGTACTATTTGCTGCTCTTCTCATTTGCCAAAGACTTTCTAATGTTCTTGCACTTGTTGTTGGGAAGATTTCAGTCTTTAATTGTTTAAAGCTTATCCCATTTTTCTCTGCGAATTCCCGTAACCATTTTTTATCTCCGCGTCTAAACCATTGATTTTCAGTCATAAAAAATTCCTGGTACTCAAGAAAAAGCTAAAAAAATTAAGAACAAAGAACCGCAAAAATGTATTTAATTAAGTTTAATTTGTACGTCAACACCTGCTGCTAAATCTAACTTCATCAAAGAATCAACCGTTTTATCTGTTGGGTCAATGATATCTAACAAACGTTTGTGGGTACGAATTTCATATTGATCTCGTGCATCTTTATTAACATGTGGTGAGATCAGTATGGTAAATTTTTCGTTTTTTGTTGGCAATGGTATTGGACCACGTAGTTGTGCCCCTGTTCGTCTTGCTGTTTCAACAATTTCACGTGCTGATTGATCAAGGAGACGATGGTCAAATGATTTTAAACGGATACGAATTCTTTGATTAGCCATTATTTATTTATTTATTTAATGTTATTTGGGGGCATGTTTTTGTCCTCAAACAGATACCTATATCTGTTTGAGAATAAAAAAATTATTGGCTTTTCTTAATTATCGCCTCAGCAACACTTGTTGGTGCTTCATTATATTTGGCAAATTGCATGCTGTAATTAGCACGACCTTGCGACAAAGAGCGTAAGTCAGTAGCATAGCCAAACATTTCACTCAGTGGCACTTCAGCACGAATCACTTTTCCGGTTGGCACATCTTCCATGCCTTGTAAAATTCCACGACGACGATTAATGTCTCCCATCACATCACCCATATAGTCTTCTGGTGTAATAACCTCGACTGCCATCATAGGTTCGAGTAAGACTGCTTTAGCTTTTTTGGCACCTTCTTTAAAGCATTGTGATCCTGCAATTTTAAAAGCCATTTCGCTAGAATCAACATCATGGTAAGAACCATCAAATAAAGTGGCTTTAATATCGACGACTGGATAGCCAGCGATAACACCATTTTGCATTTGTTCTTGTATCCCTTTATCAACTGCAGGTATGTATTCTTTGGGAATAGTACCACCCACAATTTCGTTGATAAATTCATAGCCTGTTCCTGGTTCTTTTGGCTCAAGTTTAAGCCAGACGTGTCCATATTGACCACGTCCACCAGATTGTTTGATAAATTTACCTTCTTGCTCAATTGTTTGACGAATGGTCTCACGATAAGCCACTTGGGGGGCGCCCACATTAGCCTCGACATTAAATTCTCGACGCATGCGATCAACAATAATATCAAGATGTAACTCTCCCATACCTGATATAATCGTTTGCCCAGATTCTTCATCTGTACGCACTCTAAAAGATGGGTCTTCAGCTGCCAGTTTACTTAAAGCTATTCCCATTTTCTCCTGGTCAGCTTTTGTCTTGGGCTCGACAGCCACAGAGATCACAGGTTCAGGAAATTCCATCTTTTCTAAAGTGATTACATGATCTTTACTACATAAAGTTTCACCAGTAGTGACATCTTTTAAACCAACAGCCGCTGCAATATCTCCAGCCCGTACTTCTTTAATTTCTTCGCGACTGTTGGAATGCATTTGTAGAATACGCCCAACTCGTTCTCGCTTACTTTTTAGTGGATTGTAAACAGTATCTCCTGATACTAGTATACCTGAATAAACGCGAAAATAGGTCAGTGTTCCAACATACGGATCGGTGGCAATTTTGAAGGCTAAAGCTGCAAATGGTTCGTCATCCTTGGGGGCACGAGTGGATTCGGTTTGTTTACCATCATCTAAAATTCCACGGATGGCTGGAACATCTGGAGGAGCAGGTAAATATTCAATAACTGCATCCAACATTGCTTGAACACCTTTATTTTTAAAGGCAGAACCGCAAATGGTTGGGATCAGTTCATTAGCTAAGCTACGTTGACGAATACCTTGACGAATTTCCTCTTGACTAAGTTCACCGTCCTCAAGATATTTATCCATTAAAGTTTCATTAGCTTCTGCCGCAAGCTCTACCAATTTTTCACGCCACTCTTCACACTCTGTTTGTATGTTCTCGGGGATGTCACGCTCTTCAAACTTGACTCCCATGCTGGCATCATCCCAGTAAATGGCTTTCATTTTTACCAGATCTACAATCCCTTCAAACTTGTCTTCTGCACCAATAGGGAGTTGTAAAACGGCTGGAGTTGCAGCAAGTCGTGTCTTAATTTGTTCAACAACACGTAGGAAATCGGCACCGGCTCGATCCATTTTATTGACGAAGGCAATACGGGGAACGCCATATTTATTGGCTTGTCGCCAAACAGTTTCAGATTGCGGTTCTACACCACCGACTGCACAAAAAACTGCGCATGCTCCATCAAGAACACGTAGTGATCGTTCTACCTCGATAGTAAAATCGACATGACCAGGTGTATCAATAATATTGATCCTGTGTTCAGGATATTGTTGAGCCATGCCATGCCAGAAACAAGTCGTGGCAGCAGATGTGATCGTGATGCCACGTTCTTGCTCTTGTGCCATCCAATCCATTGTTGCCGCACCATCATGTACTTCACCAATTTTGTGGGAAATACCTGTATAGTAGAGTATGCGTTCTGTAGTTGTGGTTTTGCCCGCGTCAATATGAGCCATAATACCGATATTACGGTAATGCTCAATGGGTGTTTTACGTGCCATATCAGTTATCAGTTATTAGTTATCGAATTATACTTAGTGTCCAGTAATTTCACTGATCACTAATCACTGAACACTGAACACTAAAAATCACCAACGGAAATGTGAAAACGCTTTATTAGATTCTGCCATACGATGTACGTCTTCACGTTTTTTAATAGCAGCTCCCTTTTTATCATAAGCATCAAGGATTTCACCTGCTAAGCGATCCCCCATGGTTTTTTCCCCTCGCTTACGTGCTGTGTCTGCCAACCATCGCATAGCTAAAGTTGTTCGACGTGCAGGGCGAACTTCTACTGGTATTTGGTAAGTTGATCCACCGACTCGACGAGATTTAACTTCCACGATCGGTCGAATGTTATCTAATGCTTTACCAAAAATATCTAAGGGTTCTTCCTTCTTTTTTTCTGCAACACGATCTAATGCACCATAAATAATACGTTCTGCTACCGATTTTTTACCATCTTTCATCATAATATTGATGAATTTGGCGACTGTTGCGTCTCCATATTTTGGATCTGGTAAAATGGTACGTTTTGCGACAATTCTTCTTCTTGGCATTTTAAATTTTCCAATTATTTTTGGTTAAGACTTAGGTCTTTTTGCTCCATATTTAGAACGGCCTTGTCGTCTATCATTAACCCCAGAGGTGTCTAACGAACCGCGTACTGTATGATAACGGACACCTGGTAAATCTTTTACACGTCCGCCTCGAACCAATACGACTGAATGTTCTTGTAAATTATGTCCCTCACCACCAATATAGGTTGTAACTTCCATACCATTGGTAAGTCGCACACGTGCCACTTTACGCATGGCTGAATTAGGTTTCTTGGGTGTTGTGGTGTACACACGAGTACATACGCCACGCCTTTGGGGGCAGCCTTCGAGTGCCGGTGTGGTACTTTTACTTATTTGACGTTTGCGCGGTTTACGCACCAACTGGTTAATTGTTGCCATAGCTTACTCACAAAAAGTTAATCATAAAAATAAAGCCTCCAATACACAAAACAGCAATATTGAGCATAAGGGATTTTCCAAATAAAAGGAAGGTCAATTTGCTAAAAGACGCGACATGAATAAAAATCGCAGTGCCAAGTGTAGGGAAATGGCGCGCCCGGAGAGATTCGAACTCCCGACCCCCTAGTTCGTAGCCAGGTACTCTATCCAAACTGAGCTACGGGCGCAAAAAAACTGTGGCGGAGAGAGAGGGATTCGAACCCTCGACAGGGGATAAGCCTGTACTCCCTTAGCAGGGGAGCGCCTTCAGCCACTCGGCCATCTCTCCAAAAAACATTACTTCAAATAACGTGGCGGATTATACATAGATTTTAAAAAAAAAACAAACTTTTGTTTGCAGGGGGGGGGTTAATAATATGATTTCAATATAGGTTATTATATTTATATATAATATATTCAATAAGTTATATATTATATTTATTTTTATTACAAATTTAGAAAATATATAACTACATAGCATGTGAACTTTAATTTAATCATTGATTTTACATGTTATTTTTTTTAAAAATGTGCCAACTATATACTACTTTTTATAAATATAAATAGGCTTGTATTCAAAAACATGAAATACAATAATCAGGTATTCTTCGATATATAGCGTTGCGATTATTTTTAATCCTTTTATAAAATTTTTACTAATTTTAAAATATGTCTACAAAAACCTTATATGACAAATTATGGGAAGCCCATACGGTACATGTTAATAAAAATGGTGCTACATTACTTTATATTGATCGACAGTTGATTCATGAAGTCACCTCGCCCCAAGCTTTTGAGGGACTACGATTAGCTAATCGTCAACCGTGGCGGGTTACAGCAAATTTTGCTGTACCTGATCATAATGTACCTACAACCAATCGTGATAATGGAATAGCAGATATTGTTGATCCTGTCGCACGCTTACAGGTTGAAACTTTAGATAAAAATTGTCAAGAGTACGGTATTACAGAATTCACCATGAATGATCCTCGCCAAGGTATTGTGCATGTTATGGCACCTGAACAAGGGATAACATTACCTGGGATGACTATCGTATGTGGTGATTCACATACTGCTACACATGGTGCTTTTGGGGCTTTAGCATTTGGAATTGGGACTTCAGAAGTGGAACATGTTTTAGCGACACAATGTTTGGTACAGACAAAATCCAAAAATATGCTCATTAGTGTTGATGGTGAAATTGCATCTGGCGTTACTGCCAAAGATGTTATTTTATATCTTATTGGAGAAATTGGCACAGCAGGTGGAACAGGTTATGCCATTGAATTTGGGGGAACAGCGATAAGTGCATTATCAATGGAGGGACGCATGACTGTTTGTAATATGGCCATTGAAGCAGGAGCACGCGCTGGCATAATTGGCGTGGATGATAAAACAATTGAATATGTGCGAGGGCGACCATTAGCACCTTCTAATGAATTTTTGGCACAAGCTGAAACAACATGGCGTGATTTACACAGTGATGCCAATGCCAAGTTTGATCGTGTTATTCATATTGATGCGACTGCCATTAAACCTCAAATAAGCTGGGGCACTTCTCCAGAAATGGTTGTCTCAGTTGATGCAGTTGTCCCTGATCCTGCAACAGTAGATGATGCTAGTAAAGCAGAAGGCATGCAACGTGCATTAAATTATATGAATTTAAAGGCAGGCATGCCAATGACTGACATTAGCCTGGATAAAATTTTTATCGGTTCTTGTACAAATTCACGTATTGGAGATTTACGTGCTGCTGCTCAAGTTGTTAAAGGTCATAAACTAGCATCTAATATCAAACTGGCTTTAGTGGTTCCAGGGTCAGGGTTAATCAAAAAACAAGCAGAAGATGAAGGATTGGATAAAATTTTCACTGATGCTGGATTTGAATGGCGTACTGCTGGTTGTTCTATGTGTCTTGCCATGAATGCTGACTACTTAGAACCAGGTGAACGGTGTGCTTCAACTTCTAATCGCAATTTTGAAGGTCGACAAGGTCAAGGGGGGCGTACTCATTTAGTCAGTCCTGAAATGGCAGCAGCAGCTGCAATAGCAGGACATTTTGTTGATGTGCGTTAGATGCACTATAAAATTTGTCAGGTCTTAAACCTGACAAGTTGACTATAATTAAAGATTAAGAATTGCAATGAGCTTATCAAACAGATGACAGCTACTGGAATATTATTAATTAACTTAGGCACACCAGATGCTCCAACACCACCAGCATTACGCCGTTATTTAGGGGAATTTTTAGCAGATCCAAGAGTGACAGAAATGCCACGTGCTTTATGGTGGCTAATATTACATGGCATCATTTTGCGTATTCGACCACGTCGTTCAGCACTCAAATATCAAAAAATTTGGACAGAGACAGGTTCACCTTTATTAAATATTAGTCAAACACAACAATCAGAGCTTCAAAAAGCCTTTGATAGCAGCGAAATAACAGTTGCTTTAGGTATGCGTTACGGCAATCCCTCTATTGCCACAGCCTTAGAACAATTACGCCAAGCCAAAGCACGTCTGCTAGTGATTTTGCCATTATATCCACAATATTCATCATCAACCACAGGCTCAACTTTTGATGCTATTGCAAAGGTGCTAAAAACATGGCGTTGGATACCTGAAGTGCATTTTATATCAGATTACCATGATCATCCTGCTTATATCCATGCCTTAATTATGCAAATTAAAAATTATTGGCAAAAACATGGCACACCAGACCAATTATTATTTTCATTCCACAGTATTCCAAAACGCTTTGATCTGGCAGGTGATCCCTATCATAGTCATTGTCAAAAAACAGCACAATTAGTGGCAAAACAAATTGATATTAAATGGCAAGTTGTATTTCAATCTCGATTTGGACGTGAAGAATGGCTGAAACCTTATATAGATCATACCTTAGCTAGCATAGGTAAAGGACGCGTGGATGTCATTTGTCCTGGATTCGCAGCTGACTGTTTAGAAACTTTAGAAGAAATTAATCAAGAACACCGTCATATATTTTTACAAGCAGGTGGTAAAGAATTTCATTATATTCCTGCCCTAAATAATAATGTTGAACATATTCAAGCTTTGTTGGAATTAATCAAAAATGTCCGAAAATAATTTGAATAAAAAAACTACTATTTGACTTTAAGTTGAAAATTGAATATCCTATCCCTCGTAAAAATTTTTTGGAGAACGAATTAAAAATTAGTCTCCTTGACTAATCTTTTAAAATTGAGTACCCTACGCGCCACATGGGTTGATTACGGATAGAAAAAAAAACATGGCAAGATTACACACATACTACCACGAGACAGTAGTACCACAACTGAAGCAACAATTTGGCTACAAAAGTGTTATGCAAGTGCCAAAATTACAGCAAATTGTGTTAAATATGGGTCTCGGAGAAGCGGTGGACGATAAGAAAGTGGTTGAACGCGCCGTGGCTGATATGACAGCGATTGCTGGACAAAAACCAGTAGTCACAAAGGCACGTAAATCTGTGTCTAACTTTAAAATTCGACAAGGATGGCCAGTTGGCTGTAAAGTCAACTTACGTCGAGAACGCATGTATGAATTTATTGATAGACTCATCAGTATTGCCATACCACGGATACGAGATTTTCGTGGCTTTAGTTCAAAATCCTTTGATGGACGAGGTAATTATAGTTTGGGCATACGTGAACAAATTATTTTTCCAGAAATTGACTATGATAAAATTGATACCCTTCGTGGAATGGACATCATTATTACAACAACGGCGCGGACAGACGAAGAGGGACGTGCATTATTAGCGGCATTTAAATTTCCGCTAAAAACATAAGGCAAAAACGATGGCAAAAAAATGCATGATCTATCGGGAAGTTAAACGCCTAGCAACGGTCAACAAATATGCCGCAAAACGAGCTGCATTAAAGAAAATCCTGGCTGATGTCAATGCCAGTATTGAGGCACAACAAGAAGCGAGAGAAAAATTCCAAGCTTTGCCTCGTAATGCCAGCCCATGTCGTTTGCGTAACCGATGTACAATCACAGGGCGTCCACATGGCTATTATCGTAAATTTGGACTAAGCCGAAACAAACTGCGTGAAGCAGCCATGCAAGGATTTGTTCCTGGACTCGTAAAATCAAGCTGGTAAAGAAAATAAACTATGAGCATGACAGACCCGATAGCCGACATGCTGACCCGAATTCGCAATGCGGAAGCGGTCAGAAAAAAGCAAGTAGAAATGCCGGGATCAAAAATCAAAATGGGCATTGCCAAAATATTAAAGGAAGAAGGCTATATTAATGACTATAGCATCACAGAAAATGTCAAACCTGTATTGACGATCACCTTAAAATATTACCTTGGCAAGCCAGTAATTTCTGACATTAAGCGGGTTAGTAAACCCGGCTTGCGTATTTATAAAGCCAAAGATAACTTACCTAAAGTCCTCGGAGGATTGGGTATAGCTATTATGTCCACAAGCAAAGGACTGAAAACAGATCGCCAGGCACGTTCCGAAGGTTATGGCGGAGAAGTGCTCTGTTACGTATCATAAGACAAGGAAATTGAACATGTCCAGAATTGCTAAAAGTCCCATACCACTCCCAAAAGGAGTAGAAGTAAATATACTAAGTCAAAAAGTTGAAGTAAAAGGCAATAAAGGTTGTTTGGAACGCAATATTCATAAAGATGTTAGTATCACCTTAACTGAAAATGTACTAACATTTGCACCGCAAACCAACACAAAAGCAGCAAGAGCCTTAGCAGGAACAACACGTGCCTTAGTCAACAATATGGTACAAGGTGTAACACAAGGTTTTGAGAAGAAACTCATCTTAGTCGGTGTAGGATATAAAGCACAGGTACAAGGTTCAATACTTAACTTGATTTTAGGGTTTTCTAAACCAGTGGAATTCGCCATCCCTAATGATATTAGTATAGAGACACCAAATCCAACAAATATCACCATAAAAGGGCTAGACAAACAAAGTGTTGGACAAACAGCAGCAAATATTCGTGCTTATCGACCACCTGAACCTTACAAAGGCAAAGGCGTGAAATATGCTGATGAAATCATATTAAGAAAAGAAGCCAAGAAAAAGTGACGTTACTATCCTTATTCAAGGTACTCATCAAACCAAGTTTCTTCTCGAATCTTGGTTTTTGATTTTCTGATAAAAAAAAGAGACAAGTGTAGATGGACAAGAAAACAGCCAGACAGCGCCGTGCCCGTCGCACCCGAGCAACGATAAAAAGACTAGGAACGACGCGATTATGTATATATAAAACGCCACGGCATATATATGCACAAATTATAGCGCCTGATGGTTCCCATGTACTCGCCAGTGCTTCAAGCTTAGATAAAGAATTCAAGCAAGCGACAAACTATGGTGGTAATGTGAGTGCAGCGGCACTAGTGGGTAAAACCATTGCAGAACGTGCCAAAACGACTGGCATTACAGCCGTATCTTTTGACCGCTCAGGATTTAAATATCACGGACGTATAAAAGCACTTGCTGAAGCCGCCCGTGAAAATGGATTAACCTTCTAACTTGAAAACACAAAAACATAATGGCAATAGAAGCACAACGAACCAAAAATGATGACTTACTAGAGAAACTAGTGTCAGTCAACCGAGTTGCCAAGGTTGTCAAGGGCGGACGCATATTTCGTTTTACCGCCTTGACAGTAGTGGGCAATGGAAAAGGTGCCGCAGGATTTGGCTATGGGAAAGCCCGAGAAGTACCCTTGGCGATAGCTAAAGCCATGGAAAAAGCACGCAAAAATATGAACCAAATTCCTTTAAAGGGAACAACACTACAATACGCAATCACTGCAGAACATGGTGCTGCCAAAGTTTACATGCAACCAGCATCAGAAGGTACGGGTGTAATAGCAGGTGGCGCAATGCGAGCAGTATTTGATGTATTAGGTGTGCGTGATGTGTTGACTAAAACCATTGGCAGTGCTAATCATAAAAATGTTGTACGTGCTATGTTTAAAGGTTTAACATCAATGGAAACCCCTGAATCTATTGCCGCAAAGCGTGGTAAAACAGTTGAAGAGATTTTGGGGTAAAGATGATAAAAAAACTAAAAGTCACACAAATAGGCAGCATTTTTGGACGCAAGAAAGCGCATCAAGCATGTGTTGCTGGTTTGGGATTAAGGCGCCGACATCACACTGTCGAAGTTGAAGATACCCCAGCCACACGTGGCATGATCAACAAGGTTGCCTACCTTATAAAAGTGGAAGAAAACTAACCATGTATCTGAACAGCTTAAAACCGGCAGCAGGTGCTAAAAAAACAGCAAAACGTGTCGGACGTGGAATAGGCTCTGGATTCGGTAAAACCTGTGGGCGAGGACATAAAGGACAACGCTCTCGTTCTGGTGGATATCACAAAGTTGGATTTGAAGGTGGGCAAATGCCATTACAAAGGCGTTTACCAAAAGTTGGATTTGTATCACCAAAAGAGAAAACTTCTGCACAAGTGTGTCTACATGAGCTGCAAGGTATTCAACAAGAGATAATAACTTTAGAAAGCTTAAAAGCGGCAAATATAATACCGCAGCAAACTAAACGTGCCAAAGTTATCGCCTCAGGGAAATTGACGAAACTCGTCAAAATCCAGGGACTCGCCGTAACAAAAGGTGCTCGTGTAATGATAGAAAGTATCGGCGGCACTATTGAAACTTAGTTTTTTGGTTTCCCCCTAAAGGGGGACTTAAAATGACTCTCACAAATAGAAAGTGGCTAAAAATACAGCAGGAGAATTAGGCAAGCTAGGTAGACTAACCGAACTCAAACAACGATTATTATTCGTATTGGGTGCGATTATCGTCTTTCGTATTGGCACATTTATTCCAGTACCTGGAATTGACCCAGTGGCACTAGCCGCCATGTTTGAACAACAACGTGGTACAATACTGGACATGTTTAACATGTTTTCAGGTGGTGCTTTAGAACGCTTCTCAGTGTTTGCAATAGGTATAATGCCCTATATTTCTGCCTCTATTATTATGCAATTGCTAACAGCTGTGTCACCAACACTGGAGCAATTGAAAAAAGAGGGAGAATCTGGGCGACGAAAAATTACCCAATACACACGTTATGGTACTCTAGCATTAGCAACCTTCCAAGCAACTGGAGTTGCAATAGCACTTGAAAGTCAAAATGTTGTTATTGAACCTGGTTTAGCTTTTCGGGTAACCGCAATTATGACACTAGTGACAGGTGCCATGTTTTTAATGTGGCTAGGTGAACAAGTCACAGAGCGTGGCATTGGAAATGGTATTTCAATTATCATTTTTGCAGGGATTGTTGCTGGATTACCGTCCGCAATCGGTGGCTCATTAGAATTAGCACGTACAGGTCAATTACATATCTTAACCGTGTTAGTATTATTTGCCATTGTTTTATTAGTAACAGCATTTGTAGTATTTGTTGAACGAGGACAGCGACGTATAACTGTCAATTATGCCAAACGACAAATTGGAAACAAAATGTATGCTGGGCAAAGCAGTCATTTACCCCTAAAAATGAATATGGCTGGTGTTATTCCACCTATTTTTGCCTCAAGTATAATATTATTTCCCGCCACATTAGGTGGATGGTTTGGTAGTGCAGAAGGCATGATCTGGTTAAAAGATTTATCTCAAGCTTTATCACCAGGTCAACCTTTATATGTCATGTTCTATGCCATCGCTATTATATTTTTCTGTTTTTTTTATACCGCCTTAATATTTAATCCAAGAGAGACAGCGGATAACTTGAAAAAATCAGGAGCCTTTGTACCAGGAGTAAGACCTGGACGACAAACGGCAGAATATATTGATAAAGTGATGTCGCGTTTAACCCTAGCAGCTGCGATATACATGACAGCAGTGTGTTTACTACCAGAGTTCCTCATTTTGAGATGGAATGTGCCTTTTTATTTCGGGGGAACATCCTTACTAATTATTGTCGTTGTGACGATGGACTTCATGTCTCAAGTACAAGCCCATTTAATGTCACACCAATATGAAGGACTAATGAAAAAGGCAAATCTGAGAGGGCGCAATCCTCTCATGCCCTAACCGACAAACGATCACGAATAAAACAGAATGAAAGTAAGAGCCTCTGTTAAAAAAATTTGTAGAAATTGCAAGGTCATTCGACGTAATGGAACAGTTCGAGTGATTTGCATTGAGAAACGACACAAACAACGACAAGGATGACTACAATTCACTTTTCAACTGAAAAAGAGAAAAATTATGGCCCGTATTGCTGGGGTTAATATCCCAGTACGCAAACATATCGTCATGGCATTAAGAGCCATTTATGGGATTGGACCCACCTTAGCTAAAAGTATTTGTGAAGCAACAAAAGTTGTTCCAAGTACCAAAGTCCAAGACCTAAAAGATGAAGAACTAGACCGTTTGCGTACTGAGGTTGCCAAATACAATATTGAAGGTGATTTGCGTCGTGAAACCGCGATGAATATCAAACGCCTGATGGATTTAGGATGTTACCGTGGTATGCGACATCGGCGTGGATTACCTCTACGTGGACAACGCACCCGTACCAATGCTCGAACCCGTAAAGGTCCACGTAGGGCCATAAAGAAAAAGTGAATTTTCACTTGGAACAACTTATTTAGACTGAAGACAAACTATGGCGAAAACAGCATCACGCCCCCGTAAGAAAGTAAAAAAGCATGTGACAGAAGGTATTGTTCATGTTCATGCCTCTTTCAATAACACAATTATTACGATAACAGACCGTCAAGGTAACGCCTTGGGTTGGGCAACAGCAGGGGGAAGTGGCTTTCGTGGTTCACGAAAAAGTACTCCATTTGCTGCCCAAATTGCGGCTGAAAAAGTAGGTAACACCGTTAAAGAGTTTGGTGTTAAAAATTTGGAAGTGCGAATTAAAGGACCCGGGCCTGGACGTGAGTCAGCAGTGCGTTCACTCAATGCCAATGGCTTTAAGATTACCAGCATTACAGATGTTACACCGATTCCACATAATGGTTGTCGCCCTCCCAAAAGGCGCAGAGTTTAAAATTTGATTATCAGTTATCTGTGATAACTGATAACCAAAAACAGGAGAACAAACAAATATGGCGAGATACCTTGGCCCTACATGTAAATTAAGCCGTCGCGAAGGTGTCGATCTTTTTTTAAAGAGTCGGACGCGGGGTTTGGAATCAAAATGTCATTTAGACAAAATGCCTGGCCAACATGGCGACAAACGTCCACGTACATCCGACTATGCCCTACAATTGCGTGAGAAGCAAAAATTACGCAGATTTTATGCGGTTTTAGAGCGACAATTTCATAATTATTATGTCAAAGCGAGTCGTTTAAAAGGATCAACCGGTGAAAATTTGCTAACACTACTTGAAAGTCGCTTAGATAATGTTGTTTATCGTATGGGATTTGCAGCAACACGTGCTGAAGCCAGACAATTAGTCAGCCACAAAGCAATTTTAGTCAATGAGAAGAGTGTAAATATTCCATCTGTCCATTTAAAAGCGAATGATATCATTAGTATTCGTGAAAAAAGTCGAAAACAATTACGTATTCAAACAGCATTAACTAATGCTCAAGAATATGGTTTTCCAGAATGGCTTGATGTTGATATTAAACAAATGCAAGGCGTGTTTAAAACCGCACCAGAACGTTCAGAATTGCCTAGCGATATTAATGAGCAACTTGTTGTAGAATTGTATTCTAAATAATATCAATTGTTCCCCTCCCTGTGAGGGGCTATGATGACTTTTCACGTTCACTTGTAACGAAGAACGAACAAAGATGGAATTATTAAAGCCGCGATTAGTTGATGTAAAATATATCAACGAAAAAACAGCCGCTATCACATTAGAACCATTAGAACGTGGCTTCGGATATACCTTGGGCAACGCTTTAAGACGTGTATTATTATCCACCTTACCAGGTGCAGCCGTGGTTGAAGTTGTGATTGAAGGCGTGTTACATGAATACAGCAGTATTGAGGGTGTACAGGAAGATGTTACTGACATTTTACTGAATTTAAAAGGTTTGGCTATTCGTATGTTTGGACGTACAGAGGCAAAATTACAATTAAGTAAGAAAGGTCCAGGCCCTGTATGTGCTTCCGATATTCTTTTAGAACATGATGTTGAGATTGTTAATCCTAATCATGTTATTGCGAACCTGGCTAAGGATGGAGAGCTTAACATGACATTAACAGTTATGATAGGACGAGGTTATCAACCAGCCAGCTCTCATCCTAAAGATAAAGAGGAAGACGAAGTCAGTCAGATTGGAAATTTAAAGCTCGATGCCTCTTTTAGTCCTGTATCACGAGTTGCATACAAAGTAGAAAGTGCACGTGTTGAACAGCGTACTGATCTAGATAAGCTTATTATTGAATTGGAAACTAATGGGACAGTTGAGCCAGAATCTGCCATAAGATTAGCCTCATCGATATTGCGAGATCAATTATCAATCATTGTGGATTTAGAAGCACAAGTTGAAGCCGAAATTCGATTCAAAACAAATGATATTGACCCGATATTATTACGCCCAGTAGATGAACTAGAACTGACAGTCCGTTCTGCTAATTGTTTGAAAGCAGAAAACATCTTTTATATTGGAGATTTGATTCAAAAGACAGAAAGTGAATTACTGAAAACACCAAATCTTGGTAAAAAGTCTCTAACAGAAATAAAGGATATGTTAGCTTTACGGGGATTATCGCTCGGGGTACGTTTAGAAAATTGGCCGCCCCCTGGACTTCACTATAAAAAAGTGAAATTTTCTTGAATATCCAGCGCCGTGGAACAAAGTTTGAGCGACTCACGGCATTTAAACTTCCAACTTAAACTCAAAGGAAATTTATGCGTCATCGGCATTCTGGTAGACAGCTTTCTCGTACAGCAAGTCATAGAAAAGCTATGTTTAAAAACATGGCCGTTTCTGTTATACGCCACGAACTCATTAAGACAAGCTTACCTAAGGCCAAAGAACTACGGCGTCATCTTGAACCGTTGATTACTTTAGCTAAAGAAGATACTGTGGCAAAACGCCGTTTAGCCTTTGCTCGGTTACGTGATCGAGAAATGGTCACAAAATTGTTTAATGAATTAGGTCCCCGCTATAAAGAACGTCCTGGAGGATATTTACGCATTTTAAAATGTGGTTTTAGGACAGGAGATAAAGCACCAATGGCTATAGTAGAATTGGTAGATCGCCCAGAGATAGAAGTTGAAGAATAAAGAAAAATTTGGAACTGACAGATTTTAAAAATCTGTCAGCTCTAATTTATATCATCAAAAATTAAAATTTAAAAAATGAATACCGAAGTAAACCCATCAAATGCATACTCTAGACATGAAAACAATCAAAGTAACGAAGATGAAATTGATCTTTTAGCTTATTGGCATACCTTTAATAAATATCGAGGAACAATTTTTTTATTAACGATGCTAATTGGCGTATTAACAGTTGTTTGGGTAACATCTTTAGAACCTATTTTCCGTTCTACAACATTATTACTTATTGAATCTAATCAAGCTAAAATTATTTCTCTGGAAAACTTATCTGAAGCTTTTAGTGGTAGAGATAAATATTACGAAACTCAATTAGAAATTCTCAGATCTAGAGTTCTAACAGAAAAATTGAATGACCAATTGAATTTAGTTTCTCATCCAGTATTTAATATACCAGTACAAAAAAGATTTTGGCACTCGTGGTTTTCATCTGATGATGGTCCTCCCAGTGCTGAAGAAAAACGCTTGATAATTGTTAAAAGTATTCAAAATGATTTAGAGATTGAGCCTGTAAAGAGAAGTCAAATCGTAACAATTAGCTTTGAATCCCCAGATGCACAATTAGCTGCAAAAGTTCCCAATACTTTGGCAGAGGTCTATATTGAAAGTGATTTAGAAGCAAAATTGGAAATGACTAATAAAGCTGCTTCTTGGTTGACTCAACGTATGGACGGATTAAGAAAAAATCTCAGACAATCTGAGAAAAAGTTACAACAATATACAGAAACACAAGGTCTCATCAATGTAACAGGTATCAAAAGTCTTGCTGTTAAACAGATCGAAGAAACTGCTAGCAAATTAGCAGAATTTAGTATACATTTTTCAGAAATTGAAAATATATATAAACAAGTACAAGCTGTTAAAGGCGTGCGTTCCAGTAAAACATTTGAGTCTATACCTGCAATTCTCGATCATCCTTTAGTACAGGGATTAAAACAAGCAGAATTAGATGCCGAGCGAAGAATTCTTGAACTGCGTGAACGTTATGGACAAAAACATCCTAAAATGATCGTTGCAAGAACTGAATTGAAGG
>DAOVTJ010000014.1 GCA_030633165.1 Thiomargarita sp.
GCCACTTTTCATGCGCCAATCACAGGTACCATATTTGCTTTAGAATTGATTTTGGGTCATGTTGAAGCAAGCTATTTTAGTGCAATTGTTATTTCTGCTGTGGTGGCTGATACGATAGCCCAATTTTATCGCGAATCCTGTTTTATTGCACCACAATATACGCTAGTGAGTGTATGGGAACTCTTCTTATATGCCCTTTTAGGTGTATTTGCCGCTTTGAGTGCGGTGACTTTTACTAAACTTCTGTTTAAAATGGAAGAATGGTGGAATAAAATCCCTGTTTCTGACTATATCCGACCTGCATTAGGTGGCTTGGTATTAGGCGTGATAGCGCTTATTTTATTTCAAATAAGTTCGGGATTTCAAGTTGGCGGTGGCGAATTTCCGCGGCTCTTTGGTATAGGTTATGAAAGTATTACTGAAGCTTTAAATGGTTCTCTACCCTTGCAATTAATTTTTGCTTTGTTTGTTTTAAAAATGTTGACCACGAGTTTAACACTAGGCTCAGGGGGAACAGGGGGAACTTTTACACCATCATTGTTTATGGGAGCAATGTTGGGTGGCGCATTTGGGCTTGTTGTTCACGATTGGTTTCCAAATGCGACTGCAGAACCTGGAGCTTATGCATTAGCAGGTATGGCTGCATTTCTTGGAGGAGCAGCTCATGCCCCTTTCACTGCCATCGTGGTTGCCTTTGAAATTACTCATAATTATTACCTCATCTTACCCATTATGTTGGCAACAGTTATAAGTACCTTAGTAGCTCAAAGTATAACACCGACTTCAATGTACACCCGTAAATTGGTAAATCGTGGGATACAAATAAGAAGAGGGGCGCCAGAACATGCAACGGATGTGATGGAGACAACGACAGTTGGTGATGCTATGACGACAACTGTTGAAACAGTACCTTTAACACTTCCACTCTTTGAATTGATGGAGAAATTTGATCAAAGTCATCGTCATGGTTTTCCAGTAGTCGATGCGGATGGGAAATTAGCAGGCGTCGTTAGTCTTAAAGATTTAGATCTCGCAATGGCAGGAAATTTATCAGGTAGAACAGTTTCTGAAATTGCAACAACTGATCTATTGGTCGCTTATCCTTATGAACCTATGGGTGCAGCATTACAACGGCTAGGTGTCCGTGAAATTAGTCGATTACCTGTTGTTAAAACCGAAGGATCAAAGGAACTCGTCGGTATTGTGCTACGAACTGATATCATCACAGCTTATAATAAAGCACTTAAAACAGACTAGAATTATTGCCATGAGATCAACCTCATGGCAAAATTAAACTGATTTGAAAATTATTACCATGAAAACAACAAGTACAATTCTCATTGTTGATGATCAAGTCACAATGCGTGAGTGCCTAGAAGGTGTATTAAGCAATCAGGGCTATACATTAGCATTTGCCGAAGATGGTCCAGAAGCTTTGACTAAAGCGGCACAATTAAAACCCGATGTTATCCTTTTAGATGTGATGATGCCTGGTATGGATGGCTTTGAAGTGTGCCAACGTTTTCGTGCTGATCCCACTTTGGCTGAAGTGCCTATTATTATGCTGACCGCCTTAAATGATCGAGAATCGCGTTTAGAAGGCATAAAAGCGGGTGCAGATGATTTCCTATCTAAGCCTTTTGATACTCTTGAATTACGATTACGCCTAAAAACGATTACCAAACTTAATCGTTATCGCCGTTTACACACAGAACAGGCAAAATTTGAGTGGATCGTTGAAAAGATTACGGAAGCTTTTTTGATACTTAATCAAAATGGTGAAATACTTTATGCCAATCCGCATAGTCGCTTCTTTTTGAATTTGCCAACATATACAGATGTTCCTATTAGAAAAACTTTTTTAGAATTAGCCCAATCTTCTTTTAAATGTGAACCCGCAGAGGGGTGGACAAATTGGTTAGAACCAACAGGACGACCTATCTCCCGTTATCTTGTGCGTTCTGATAATCCTGACTCGCCAACACTTTGCCTGCGAGTGGATATGGTGGAAATGGACAGTGGTAGAGAAGAACAATATTTAATTCATTTACGTGATGTGACAGAGACTTTATTTTTAAGAACGCCCGAAAAAGAATCAAAATCATCAAAAAGTAAGAGTTTTTGGCAAAAACTGGGATTTAAGTGGGCAAAAAATAAGGAAGAACACAGACATGATCTTGAACGTTGAGTTATAAGCATAGACCGTTTTAATTTTAAAACGGTCACTAATTAATCCTATCCAACAAACCGTTTTGTTCCCACACGCATAACACCCAATATTTCTAGTCACAACATACTATTTATATCAAACAATGAGCAGCTATAAAGAGACTTTAAATCTACCTAAAACTAAATTTCCCATGCGCGGCAATTTACCCAAGCGTGAACCTGAATTCTTGAAACAATGGGAAGATCTAGAATTATATCAACAGCTTAGGCAACAAGGTAAAGAACGCCCCAAATTTATATTGCATGATGGTCCCCCTTATGCCAATGGGGATATTCATATTGGTCATGCGGTCAACAAAATTCTCAAAGATATTATTGTCAAAGCGCGAACTTTCAGTGGTTTTGATGCCCCTTATGTACCAGGCTGGGATTGTCATGGATTACCTATTGAATTAGAAGTAGAGAAAAAACATGGAAAAACTGGTGATGTTCATCAATTTCGCAAAGCATGTCGTCAATATGCGACACAACAAGTTGATAAACAACGTATTGATTTTAAAAGATTAGGTGTAAATGGAGATTGGGATAAGCCTTATTTAACCATGAATTATCACACTGAGGCTAATATTATCCGTGCTTTGGGACGGATTATTGCCGCAGGACATCTGGATCAGGGCTTTAAGCCTGTCCATTGGTGCAGTGATTGCGGTTCTGCTTTGGCTGAAGCTGAAGTAGAATATGAAGATAAAAAATCTACAGCGATTGATGTCCGTTTTAGTGTTGTTAATGAAGAAATGCTATTAGCACGTTGTCATCATGCCCCTGATAGTCTCGGTTCAGGACCATTATCTGTTGTCATTTGGACAACAACACCGTGGACTTTACCTGCCAATCAAGCAGTCGCCTTACATCCTAAGCTTGAATATTCAGTGGTGCAATGTGATGATGGTCAATATGGTCCAGAACGTTTTATTGTTGCAGAAGCCTTACTCAAAGATACAATGTTTCGATATGGTATCGAGCATTATCATGTGGTAGCGTATTGCCAAGGGAAAGATTTAGAAAATTTGCAATTAGAACATCCCTTTGCTAATCGTCAAGTGCCCATTATTTTAGGTGACCATGTCACTACTGAGGCGGGAACGGGTGCCGTACATACAGCACCAGGACATGGACAAGATGACTATGTAGTGGGGCAACGTTATGGCTTACCCATTGATAATCCAGTTGATGAAAAAGGAGTCTTTTTACCAGATACCCCATTTTTCGCTGGCAAACATGTTTTCACAGCTAATGAGCATGTGGTCGAGTTACTAAAATCGCATCATAAATTGGTGCATGAACATAGAATTACTCACAGTTATCCGCATTGTTGGCGACATAAAACGCCTATTATTTTCCGTGCAACGCCCCAGTGGTTTATCAGTATGGATAAAAATGGTTTGCGACAACAAGCTTTGGATGCGATAAAAACAGTGACTTGGATCCCAAATTGGGGATTGCAACGTATTGAAGGAATGATTGCTAAGCGTCCAGATTGGTGTATTTCACGACAACGTTATTGGGGAACACCCATTACATTATTTGTGCATAAGAGTAGCGGTGAATTACATCCCCGTACACAAGAATTGATTGAAACAATTGCCCAACGCGTTGAAAAAAATGGTGTTGAAGCCTGGTTTGAACTTGAAACTAGCGATTTACTTGGTGAAGAAGCGGTTGATTATGAAAAAACAACAGATACTTTAGATGTTTGGTTTGATTCAGGCGTGACACATGCTACTGTTTTAGAAACTCATGCCAATTTACGCGTACCAGCAGATTTATATTTAGAAGGTTCTGATCAACATCGCGGTTGGTTTCAATCTGCCTTATTGTCTTCTATTGCAATGCGTGATGCACCGCCTTATAAAGGCGTCTTGACACATGGTTTTGCTGTCGATGCGAATGGGCGAAAAATGTCTAAATCTTTAGGCAATGTGATCGCACCGCAAAAAGTGATAAAAAAATTGGGCGCTGATATTTTACGATTATGGGTAGCAGCCACTGATTATCGGGGTGAAGTGACCGTTTCTGATGAAATTTTAAAACGAATTGCTGATACTTATCGACGATTACGTAATACAGCCCGTTTTTTATTAGCAAATTTGAATGGTTTTAATCCTGAAACAGATTGTGTCAAACCTGAAGAAATGTTAGCACTTGATCGTTGGGCAGTGGATCGCGCTTGGCACTTACAAGAAGAAATTATCACGGCTTACGATGCTTATCAATTTCATCAGATTTACCAAAAAATTCATAATTTCTGTGCGATGGATATGAGCAGCCTTTATCTTGATATTATCAAGGATCGTCAATATACCTGCCAAAGCAATAGTCGTGCGCGACGCTCTGCCCAAACGGCGATGTATCATATTATTGAAGCCTTTTCGCGTTGGATTGCACCTATTCTCAGTTTTACTGCAGAGGATATTTGGCAACATATCCCAGGAAAACGCCGTGATTCAGTCTTATTAGAAACATGGTATGAGGGTTTATTTGCCCTACCAGATGATGCTGATAAAAATACAACATTTTGGCAACAAATCTTTGATTTACGTGAACAAGTAACTAAAACATTGGAAGAATTACGTCGTTCTGAAGTTATCGGCTCATCTTTAGAAGCAGAAGTTGATATTTATTGTGAAGAACCGCTTTATACGCAATTAACATCATTAGATGATGAATTACGTTTTGTCTTTATCAGTGCTTATGCACGAGTACATAAATCTGATAATTTTCGTCTTGAAGCTAAACTGTGTGAACATCCTAAATGTGTACGATGTTGGCATCACCGTGAAGATGTTGGCACACATTCGGATCATCCAGAATTATGTGGGCGTTGTGTAGACAATATTCAGGGGAATGGAGAGCAACGTCGTTATGCATAAAGATAGAAAAGTTTTACAATGGCTTTGGTTATCACTATTTATCGTGATAATCGATCAAGTGACGAAAATATGGATTAATGCAACTTTTGAATTATATGAATCCATCACAGTATTACCGTTTTTTAATTTAAGCTTAATCTACAATGAAGGGGCAGCTTGGAGCTTTTTGGCAACGGCAGGTGGTTGGCAACGTTGGTTTTTGAGTGGATTAGCTATTGTGATGAGTGGCGTGATTTTTGTTTGGCTAAGTCGTCTCAAAGCACAACAAGTTTGGTTAGCTTGTGCGCTTGCTTTAGTCTTAGGAGGCGCGGTGGGTAATGTAATAGATAGAATAATATATGGTCATGTGATTGATTTTATTGATATTTATTATCAACAGTGGCATTGGCCAACATTTAATATTGCTGATAGTGCTATCAGTATAGGTGTTGTCATGTTACTGATAGATGCAGTGAGAGGTGATAAAAATGAACCAACAGACAGTCACAATTACTGATAATCGCACGGGAAAAACCATGAATTGTCCCATAAAAACTGGGACAGAGGGTGCTTCTGTTATTGATGGTCAGGCTTTATACAAAGAATTAGGCTTATTTACTTTAGATCCAGCCTTTTTGACAACAGCTAGTTGTGAAAGCAAAATTACCTTTATAGATGGTGAAAAAGGGATTTTATTATACCGTGGATACCCGATTGAACAATTAGCTGAACATAGTAGCTATCCTGAGGTGTGTTATTTATTATTATACGGTGAATTACCCACATCTGATCAAATGGAGGATTTTAAACACACAGTTTGCCAACACACGCTCTTGCATGAAGGCTTAGTAAATTTTTATAAAGGCTTTAGACATGATGCCCATCCAATGGCTATGCTTGTCGGTGTTGTCGGTGCTTTATCAGGTTATTATCCTGATGCGATGGATATTTCTAATCCAGAGCATTGCAATAAAAGTGCAATACGCCTAATTGCTAAAATGCCAACAATTGCTGCTAATATTCATAAGTATCTGATTGGACAAGCTTATGTTTATCCCCGCAATGATATTAGTTATGTCTCCAACTTCATGCAAATGATGTTTGCGGTGCCCAGTGAAACATATCAATTTAATGAAATTGCTAATAGAGCATTAGAAGTGATGCTCATTTTACATGCGGATCATGAACAAAATGCGAGTACGTCAACTGTACGTTTAGCAGGTAGTTCACAAGCTCATCCCTTTTCTTGCGTAGCAGGTGGGATTGCGACATTATGGGGACCAGCACATGGTGGCGCAAATGAGGCGGTGATTCGACTCTTGCAAGAAATAAAAACACCGAAAAACATTCCTGAGTATATTAGACGTTTTAAAGATAAGAATGATCCCATGAAATTAATGGGGTTTGGGCATCGAGTTTATAAAAATTATGATCCACGTGCTAAAATTATTCGGAAAATTTGCCACAATCTTTTACAAGAATTGGGAACTCAAGATCAGCCTTTATTTGAAGTTGCACTGGAATTAGAAAAAATTGCACTATCTGATGATTATTTCATCGAACGCAAGTTATATCCAAATGTCGATTTTTATTCAGGCTTAATTTTGAAAGCGTTGGGTATTCCCTTGAATATGTTTACCGTTATATTTGCAGTTGCACGTAGTGTAGGTTGGATTGCCCAATGGATGGAAATGACAGAGGATGCGAATCTAAAAATTGGTCGTCCACGCCAACTATATATTGGAAATAAGCGGCGAGATTATGTGCCAGTAGCGAAACGCTAAATAATGTATATTTTTGAGGTTCAAGTGAAAACTTAAACCTCGAGTCACCCCATTAAAAAACATAGTTTTTTTTTGTAAAACATGATAGTATGATCTTTTTATCAAACATGTACTGCACTTATTAATTAATAAGTGCAGAAAAAAACTAATTAGCATTTTAGGAAAAATGATAATGAAACGCTTAAATCAATTATTCTTAGTCTTACCCTTGTTAGTCTGTATTACTGCATACGCGGATCAAGGGACTTTAATTAGCAAGTTGGTGGTATTAAATCAAAATGTCACAGATGTGGATAGTGCAGCAGTAACAGGATTAGCTTTAACAGCTGTAGATACCATTCACGGCACGTGGTACTACACCACTGATGATATCAATTGGACTCTTGTGGATAAACTAGCAGACAATAATGCACTACTCTTGGCAGCAGATAGTAACACACGCATTTATTTCCATCCCAACACTAATTTCAATGGAACCATCAATAATGCGATTAGTTTCCGTGCCTGGGATCAAAGCAGTGGTACAGCAGGCAGCATAATAGATGTTAGCAACAATGGTGGTTCAACAGCGTTTAGTCGTGAAATTGAAACAGCTAGTATCACAATTAGCGCAGTTAATGATGCACCAGTATTAGATACTACTGTAGAGACCACTCTTGATGCAATGACTGAAGATACAGAGTAAATACAGACTACAGCGAATAATATTCGCTGTACTTTTAGAATCTAGGAGCAAAAAAAAATGTTTTATCGGATATTTGCGATAATTTTATACTGCTCATTATTGAGTGTCGCAGGCGCACAGGTAGACAAACCCTTATCAAAAACTTGTACTATAAAACCACAAACTACCGTTTTGACAGATGTGAAATATTGGTGGTTTAATATGTGGGGCACAGCTACGATTGGACAAATGGTGTGCGACAAAAACTATAATAAATTAAAACGTTTTTGGCCTTCTTTTCAACACTCTTTTGACAAATATTCACAAGATGTTTTCACACTTCATACGCTTGTCAATTATGATGAAGCGGCTTCAGGGTTTGAAAATGACAATTGTGGGTTGCATCTTCAAGCACTTGAAGAGGCTTATACAAAAGTCTCAACTGTTAATATAAACAGCATGTTAATGAATCTCAAACGTTTTTCTTATTGCGCAAGCGAAATGAATAATGAAATGATAGAGAGTGATGTACCAGATTCAACATTAGCTGATTTGCAGAAAATGAGGGAAAATTCGTTTGATGTGATGATAAAACTTTGTTCCTTCCAAACATACTTACTTCCTGAATATAAAAAATATATTAACAAAAGCTTAGAAGCCTGTAAAATCTTGGTCGCAACACGTATCATGTTACCTGTTGAAGATTTAGAGTCGAGGATGACGAGAATTAAAGAAGAGTTTAAAGAACTTTCAGTGCAACTTGTAGAAATTCAGAAAAAAATTACCAGCTATGTTTCATCATCTGAGACAAATGTGCTCGAATGGACAGAAACAATGAATATTATTGAGCAGATCATTGCATACAGCAAACCTGCTGGTACTTTAATATTTGCAATTAATAAGGCATTGATAACTGCTGAAGTTAATAGCCAACGAGTAGAAGAATATGGTGAACCTGATAATCTTGCGCTGATAAAAACAGATATGGAAGGCTTGATCAAGCTGAAAACTGCTATCAAAAAGGCTTATGCTGATGCTAATGAAGTCAAAAGAATTTTACGTCAACAAAAATATACTCATTATTCATTTGAGCGTCGTACTGACCCATTTCACAATATTGTAGAATCAATGACAGAAGTTGTGGGCAAGCTTAATCAAACAGTTAGAGACTTGAAAACAGGTCCTAAAGAGACTATTGCAGTTCCATAAATGGGAGATATCCCTCCATGAGGAGGGAGATATTTCTCAAAATGGTAAAGGAATAATTTTCCCATTGAGTATCAACTGATTATTTTTAAAATCAGCGTCTAACTTATAGTCATCTTTAGCAGTCACGAACAAGCCTAGACTGATAAGCATTGAAATTTGTTCCTTACTGCTGTTTTTAGCTTGTTGTTTCAAAAAATTCAACTCACTTTCAGTAAATTTTTGTTCATCGGTAACGTGTTCTTCTAACATCTGTGTTAGTATTTGGATTGCTAAGATTTCTTCTAGCAATTTTTGATTAATTAAAACATCAAGATTTGCCTGTAATGCTGCTCTCAAAACAGATTCTTCTAAAGAAGTCACCTTTTTCCCATCAATTTTGATACTAGCAGATACTTTCAAATTTCCATTTGGCGTTTCCAGTAAAAAGTTTGAGAGATTGATTTCTGGAGATTTTGTCAATAACTGAGGCAATATTGCCATCGTTTCTCCAAACATGTTCATTATGTTTTCTGAATTCTCCGTTGTCACCATTTTTCTCACTGCTAACAACACATCTTCATCTAAATTGCGAATTGCAATATCTCCAACAAAATTCACTGTTGGAACTGTATCAAATAATACTGGTGTTGGAAGAATCCAATTATTAATTTGAGTATACAAGGTAGAATTAACAAGACCATCTTGTACATTGCTACCAGCTTTTAGAACTAAGGCAGTCATGGATGATGCAAAATCTTCATCATTCAAATCAATTGGTCCTACTTTTACACTAAAATTACCTAGATCAAGACCTTTGGCAGATTTTTCTGTATTGAATTTGAACTCCAGATTATTCAAATTCATATAATATTCTTGCTCACTCAAGTTGAACGTGGAAATATGTCCCGCCATTTGTGTGGGTGTCATAGTGCTATCAAATTGACCATGAAAGGTACTTTTTCCCAATTTGGCTAAAATCCCATCTTCCTCTTTCAATATGAAACCCGCGATGTTGACAGCAGCTGTCAAATCTTCAAATTTTTTAAGAAACGTAAAGTGAGCATCCAAGCCTTTCCAATCTATAACACCCCGACCAAATTGTTTGGGCACTTGGCGCCGATAGGCTGGAAATATTAAATCACTTTTACCAACACCCTTGCAGTCTATATTGGTTTTTATAGATACTGGTGGTAAATACCCTAGAACTTGAGTTTCTGACTCTGGTAATACCCATTCAAGTATTGTGTCAATTTTTGCTGGTCGATTCTTCTTTTTTAAATGCCTACAAAAATTTTCTTTCAGGGGAATGAGTGGATTAACATTAAATGGAATAGTTATCATTTCAGTAGGCAAAGGCTCACCCCCATTAAAACGATGTTGCACGTTGAAATGTATAGCATCATCAGATAAAATGGGGGTATTTATTTGTGCTATCAAGGGGAAACTACTGAGCAATAAAGTCACAGCAGTCAATTGGAGTACTTTTTTCATATTAAAAATGTCCTGAATTAATTATAAAAACGCTATTTATCTCGCACAGGCCACACATAGCGTGTTAAAGTTTTTGTCGCGTTACGCATTTTTCCATTATAAAGTATCACATACCATGCGTAGGATGTAGCGAAGTCAAGAGTTGTGGCTGTCCAATACCAACTTGATTGCACACTTTCAAACGGATGAGCTTCTGTCCATTTACCTGTACCAGCGGTATTGGAAATTGATGGCCATGTATATCTGATATCCAGCATTTTTTTCCACTCATTTTTGGTAGGTAAACGCCAAATGCCAGGTTTTGAACCGTCACTAAGACCATATTGTCCATGAGCTAGCTTAGCAACTTTTGCTTGGGCTGCTGTCCATTCCAACATAACACCAAAACAATTAGCATCTTTTAACCAAATTAATCCAGTTTTGTTATCAGTGACAGTGCCATTACCATTATCTGTGTAGCGGTTTTTTAAAGGGGGATGCATAAAACCTCTCAAAGTTAGAAAATTATCTTGCACTCACCACACAAAGTGCTGTTTAAATAATTTTAGCATTTTTTCACAAGTATTGTTATACTAAGCCAAAACATCACTTGTAGTTACAAGCCATTTTCAGTAAAATACTGATTTTACTTTTTTTTTGACATAAAAGCATTATGAAACAGAATATTCATCCCAGCTACAATGATATTTCCGTTACATGTAGTTGTGGGAATTCTTTCGCAACACGGTCAACAACTAATGAAGATTTGCAGATTGAAGTCTGCTCAGATTGCCATCCATTTTACACGGGGAAGCAAAAAATCATTGATACTGCAGGACGTGTAGATAAATTCCGCCGTAAATTTGGTACTAGAAAAATAAATGTGCCTGCATAAATACCATACAGTATTGTTTTTCTAACGCTTATCTTATAGGAACTGATTAGTTATGCAAGTCAAAATGCAGACAAATCATGGCACGCTCATGATACAACTGAACTCTGAAAAAGCCCCTAAAACGGTTGAAAATTTTTTGAATTATGTCAATTCTGGTTTTTATAACGGTACTATATTTCACCGCGTGATTCCAAATTTTATGATTCAAGGTGGTGGCATGTTACCTGGCATGCAAGAAAAAGAAACCAGCCCCAAAATTGAAAATGAAGCTGACAATGGCTTAGAGAATAAGGTTGGTACACTTGCAATGGCACGAACTAATGAGCCACATTCAGCCAGCTCGCAATTTTTTATCAATGTCAGCAATAATGCCTTTTTGAATCATAGCGGCAAAACACCGCAAGGGTGGGGTTATTGTGTATTTGGTGAAGTGATCGAGGGCATGGATGTTGTTGAGAAAATGAAAATGGTAGCAACTGGTAATAGTGGTATGCATCAGGATGTACCTGTTACAGATATCATTATTGAAAGTGCAGAAGTTGTGCAAAACTAAAAACTTGAAAATCCCCCTTGTCAAAAGGGGGAGCACTTTATCATGTCAGAAACCTTATTTATTGCAGATTTACACCTTACACCAAGAAAAGATATTATTCCCCGCCACTTTTTAACATTTTTAGCAACACGTGCCAGAAAAATTGATGCATTATATATATTAGGTGATTTATTTGATGTTTGGTTAGGCGATGATGATAAAGAGCCGATTTATCAAGAAATAAAGGTGGCTTTGCATAATTTAACCAGTAGCGGTGTCCCAATATTTTTTATGCATGGCAATCGGGATTTTTTATTGGGGACACGTTTTGCTAAACTCACCGCATGTCAATTGATTGATGATCCTCATCTTATTAATTTATATGGCACACCAAACCTATTAATGCATGGTGATACCCTATGTACACAAGATATAGGTTATCTCGCTTTTCGTCAACGTGTGCGTAAACCATTGTGGCAAAAGCTATTTCTTGCACAACCTCTGCTGCTACGACGTTATATTGCTAAAAAAATACGTACTAACAGTCAAGCAAAAACTCAAACCACCACTAGAGAAATTATGGATGTGACATCAGAAGCGGTGATTTCAGCCCTAGAAACAAAGGGTGTTTATAATTTAATTCATGGACATACTCATCGCCCTGCTATACATCAGTTTAAGCTTAATGAGCGAATAGCTCATCGTTTCGTGCTTGGAGATTGGCATGAAGACAAAGCTATAATACTCAGTTGTACGCCTGATGGATGTAAATTGATTGATTTATTGGCGAGATAATTTTTGGAGAATTTTATGCTTTATAAATATTTACGAGTTAGTCTATTCAGTTTGCTATGTTCTAGTTCACTTATAGCAGCAGAAGTCCACGAATTTTTTTTGGATAATGGCTTACAGTTAATAGTTAAAGAAGATCACCGTGCCCCTGTCGTTGTCAGCCAAGTATGGTACAAGGTTGGCGCGAGCTATGAGATGGAAGGTAAAACAGGGCTATCACACATGTTAGAACACATGATGTTTAAAGGCACAGAAAAATATTCACCTGGGGAATTTTCTCGCATTATGGCAGCCAATGGGGCACGAGAAAATGCTTTCACAGGATCAGATTATACCGCCTATTTTCAAACATTAGAAAAAAGCCGCCTCTACCTCAGTTTTGAAATGGAAGCGGATCGGATGCGTAATTTAGTACTGATTGAAGAAGAATTTTCTAAAGAAAGACAAGTGGTTACAGAAGAGCGTCGGCGCCGTACTGATGATAAGCCTATTAATCAAATGTATGAATATTTTATGGCAACTGCTTATCAAACTAGTCCTTATCAACATCCAATTATTGGATGGATGAGTGATATTCAAAATTACACGTTAGCAGATTTACAAACATGGTATCAACGCTGGTATGCACCAAATAATGCAACAGTTGTGGTTGTTGGAGATGTTGAAGCGCAAGCGGTGTTAGCTTTAGCGAAAAAATATTTTGGTCCACTCAAATCCAGTAAAATTATTCCACCGTACCCACGTCCAGAAGTTGAGCAGTTTGGTATTAAACGAATTACTGTAGAATTACCTGCCAAAGTACCTTATTTAATAATGGGCTATAAAACACCCGTATTAAAAACATTATCAGAAGACAATCACCAAGAGGCTTATGCATTAGAAGTCTTAGCTTACATACTAGATGGCGGTGACAGTGCTCGTTTATCTAAAAATTTAATACGAGGGCAAGAAATTGCAAGCAGTGTGAGTACAGGTTATGATCCCTTTAGTCCTTTAACAGAACTATTTAGTTTTAGTGGAATTCCAACAAATAGCCACACCGTGCATGATTTAGAAAATGCCTTACGTGAACAAATTCAACAATTACAAACCACTTTAGTAGATCAAACAGAATTGGAACGGGTGAAAACGCAATTACGTGCTTCTCAAATTTATGAACTTGATTCTGTATTTTATCAAGGTATGAAAATTGGAATATTAGAAACCGTAGGATTGGACTGGCAATTATTTGAGAATTATTTGGATAATATTAAAGCCATAACAGCAGAACAAGTGCAATCTGTTGCACGCAAATATTTGATAAATAAAAACTTAACGGTTGCTATCTTAAACCCAATAACAGGCGCTAAAAAATGAAATTTCTCTCTTTTTTAATCCTAGTGTTTAGCAGTCCTATTTTTGCGATACCCACAATTCAACATTGGCAAACAGATAATGGTGCAGAAGTCTATTTTGTGCCTGCCCCTGATTTGCCCATGGTTAATATTGAGGTCGTTTTTGATGCGGGCAGTGCACGTGATGGTAATAAACCTGGACTTGCCAAACTCACTAATAGCTTATTCACAGAAGGAGCAGGTGGACAATCTGCTGACAAAATTGCTGAACATTTTGATAATTTAGGTGCTGAAATTGGAAATTCTGTTAATAGCGACATGGCAATTCTCAGTTTACGCAGTTTGACAGAAACTGAATTATTGCAACCTGCTTTAGAAATGTTAGCTTTATTATTGCTAAAACCTGATTTTGAAGAAACATCCTTTAAACGTGTCCAGCAACAAATGTTAGTTAGTCTTCAATATCAACAACAATCACCGTCTGCAATTACAAAACAGGCATTTTATCGTGCCATTTATGGAACACATCCTTATGCCACATTAGCAGGCGGGAATCCTGAGAGTGTTGCTGCTTTAACTCGTGATGATATCAAAGCTTTTCATGCTCGCTACTATGTGGCAAAAAATGCGATGGTCACGATAGTCGGTGCATTAACTAGAAAATCAGCTGAAACAGTTGCTCAACGTCTTGTCGCACAACTCCCAAGTGGAAAAACAGCCCCTGCTTTACCCCCTGTGGCTTCTTTATGTAAAACTAAAAGAATACATATTGATCACCCCTCAACACAAAACCACGTATTAATTGGACAACCAGGCATCGCGCGTGGTGATCCAGACCATTTTACCTTGTATGTCGGTAATTATATTTTAGGGGGGAGTGGGTTAGTTTCTCAACTTGCTGAAGAAGTGCGTGAAAAACGTGGTTTAGCATATAGTATTTATAGTTATTTTGCACCACGTCGAGTCGCAGGACCCTTTATCTCAGGGTTAGAAACCCGTAATGATCAAACTGCTGAAGCTTTGCAAGTTGTACAAGACACTTTTCAAAAATTCCTAAATACAAAGCTAAGTGAGGAAACCTTAAAAAAGGCAAAACAAGGGATTACTGGCATGTTTCCCCTTAGGATCAAGAGTAATAAGAATATTATTGGCTATCTCAGTGTTATTGGATTTTATCGTTTACCGATAGATTATCTGCAAAAATTCAATGACAATGTTGAAGCGGTGACAGTAGAAATGATTCAAGAAGCCTTTCAACGCCGATTACATTTAGATAAATTAGTGATTGTTACTGTTGGTGGTTAAAGCCAAATGTCGGGTGAAAAAGCACCCGACTTTTATAATCTTCCTCTCTCATCTCGAACAAAACCCAGCAAAGGGTTATCTACATTACGAGTTAATGCTATCACTTTAAACAAATCTCCCATTTCATTTGGTAAAACTAAGGTTTTAGCATGTTGTGTTTGTTGTAAATAATTTTTGGTATCATTAAAATCGAGAGTAGATAAGAAATCAGGTAAACCACATGCTAATAAAAATTGGGCTTGAGTGGTATAGCCTGCGACATGTAAACCTGCAGCTTGAGCGGCGTATGCAACATCTGTAAAATTAACATGAGCTGTAATATCTTGTAATCCGACTAAAATCAAAGGTTCACTGTGAGCATGGTGTCGATAATGACACATTAATGTCCCTTGATCTCGTTGAGGATGGTAATATTCCCTACTCGAAAATCCATAATCAATTAATAAGATCACGCCAGATGCTAATATTTCAGATACAGATTGTATCCAAGCAGGTAAGGCTAAATTCATTTCTGACATATAATCGAGAGGCAAATGTAATTTTTCTACAGCTGTTCGTAATGATTCATTATGCGTAGGCTGTATTTGCCAAACAAATTGTGTTTCAGCAAAATTCACATAAGATTCTGATACGCCTTGCTCATCAACACGAAAACGGTGTATTGGCATAGCGTCTAGTACTTCATTCGCCAAAATAACACCCTGCACGGGTTGACTGGGAAACTTTTCTAACCATTGCACCCGTTTAAATAAATGAGGTACTTGTGCTTGCAAAGTTTCTTTTTGCCGTTCAATCAAGTCAGCACTGACTTCTAAAATGAAATATTGTATAGGTAAACATTTTAGGCGTTCTAATTCTTTCAAAATTTCGGCTGCCATAATGCCAGAACCAGCACCAAATTCTAAAATGACAGGTTCATCAAAAGTCATTAAAATTTGTTGGCATTGTCTTGCAAGACATTGAGAAAATAAGGGAGAAATTTCTGGCGCTGTGATGAAATCACCTTCAACACCAAATTTGTGAATACCAGCACTATAATAACCTAAACCAGGCGTATAGAGTGCTTGATTCATAAAATCAACAAAAGGAATAGCCCCAACCTCATTAATATTTTCTACAATTCGCGCCATTAAATTTTGACTTAGAAGAACTGCTTCTGGCGCAGGGGGCGGTAAAGATGAATTATGCATACTATTTTTCGCGAAGGTAAAATTATAGCGTGGCATTATTGGATGGGAAAGTTGCGGGAGGATATATTTTTGCCCTTGCAAAACTTTTGTTTTGCAGGGGGGCAAAAATAATTAAGACTTATTCTTCAAAGGAGAGGGTAGAAAGTTGTTTGTAGTAACGGAAGCGTTTTGTCGCATCAGCTTGAGCCTGCTTTAAGAGTTTTTCAGCCTGCTCTGGTGCTGTGCGGTGCAACATACTGAACCTAGGTTCGCTCTCTGTAAATTCTTTGAGAGGAATTGTTGGTTCTTTGGAATCTAATTGCAGTGGATTTTTTCCTTGTTCTTTCAAACGTGGATCGTAGCGGAATAAAGACCAATGACCACTATTTACGGCAAGATTTTGTTGCTGTAAATTGAGTGACAGATCTATACCATGGGCGATACAAGGGCTATAAGCAATAATTAATGAAGGTCCATCATAAGATTCTGCTTCTTGGAAAGCCTTCAAAGTACGTATATCCTTAGCACCAAATGCCACTTGTGCCACATAAACATGGCCATAAGCCATTGCAATCAAAGATAAATCCTTTTTAGCAAAGGGCTTGCCACCTGCCGCAAATTTAGCCACAGCGCCCATAGGTGTTGATTTGGACATTTGCCCACCAGTATTGGAATATACCTCTGTATCCATTACCAGGATATTGACATTGCGCCCTGTCGCTAAGACATGGTCTAAACCACCGAAACCAATATCATAAGCCCAACCATCACCGCCGAATATCCAAACACTCTTTTTCGCCAGATTATCAATGACTGCTTCTAGGTTTTTGGTTTCTTCAGAATCAATTTTCTTAATGATTTTTTTCACATTTTCCAAACGTTCCCGCTGCTGAAAAATGCCTGGTTCTGTGGACTGATCCGCGTTCAAAATATCCTGTACTAATTTTTCTCCTATCTTATCTTTCAGACCTGTAAGGAGATGAGAGGCAGTAGCCGCCTGTCTATCTACGGATAAACGGAAACCTAGTCCAAATTCGGCTGTATCTTCAAATAAGGAATTATTCCATGTGGGACCACGTCCCTCTTTATTTGTAGTATAAGGTGTCGTGGGCAAATTACCACCGTAGATGGAGGAGCAACCAGTAGCATTGGCAATTAACATCCGATCTCCAAAAAGCTGTGTAGCAAGACGGATGTAAGGTGTTTCACCGCATCCAACACATGCGCCTGAAGATTCAAATAAGGGTTGTCCGATCATCGCCCCTTTGAGAGTGCTCCATCGAAGCTGCTCGCGATCATATTCAGGTAATGTTAGGAAAAATTCCCAATTTTCACGTTCTTGCTCCCGCAATGGTGCTTGCGGTGCCATGTTCAACGCTTTGCGGCTCGGGTCTTTCTTGTCAACAGCAGGGCACACTTCCACGCACAAGTTACATCCTGTACAATCTTCTGGTGCGACCTGATAGCTAATATGCTCTCCTTTCTGAAACTCCTTGCCCTTAACCTGGATATGTTTAAATGTAGGCGGTGCATCTTTTGCCAATGTTTCAGGAAATACTTTGCTACGAATGGCAGCATGTGGGCAGACAAATGGACATTTTCCACAGAAAATACAAAGTTCCTCGTCCCATACAGGAATTTCTAAGGCAATATTGCGTTTTTCCCAAGCAGAGCTACCTGACGGCCATGTCCCATCAACTGGAAACATGCTAACTGGTAGAGCATCGCCACGTCCTGCAATGATTTCACCAGTAACCTTGCGAATAAATTCAGGGGCTTCTGCTGATACTGGGGGTAGTTTATCAAATGTCGAAGTTACCTTGTTTGGTACTTCAACTTTACACAAATTGGCAAGTGTGGCATCAATGGCTTGGAAATTGCGTTCCACCACCTTTTGTCCCTTTTTGCCATACGTTTTCTCCACAGCAGTTTTAATCTTTGCGATGGCTTCTTCTCTTGGCAGAATACCAGAAATCGCAAAAAAGCAGGTTTGCATAATAGTATTGATGCGCCTACCCATGCCTGATGCTTTTGCTACTTGATAGGCATCAATGATATAGAATTCCAGTTTCTTTTCAATCAGTTGCTGCTGCATTTTCCGTGGCAAAGTTGCCCAGACCTGTTCTATTGGTATAGTGGTATTGAGCAAAAAGATCCCGTTTTCCTCAGCCTTGTCCAACATATCGTAGCGTTCAAGAAAAATAGGCTGATGGCAAGCGACAAAATGTGCTTGATTATCACCAATAAGGTAGGTAGAACGAATGGGTTCATGACCAAATCTCAAATGAGAGACTGTCACAGCACCTGCTTTTTTGGAATCATAGACAAAATAACCTTGGGTATAGAGATCCGTCCCTTCACCGATGATCTTGATAGAATTTTTGTTAGCACTGACTGTGCCATCTGATCCTAGACCATAAAAAATACTTTCGGTCAATTTAGCACAAGCCTCTGTGTGAAAATTTTCATCCCACTCAAGGCTCGTATGGGAAACATCATCAACAATACCGATGGTAAAATTATTTTTAGGTGATTTTTTGTTCAACTCATCAAAAATACCCTTGATCATCCCAGGGGTAAATTCTTTAGAAGATAAACCATATCGCCCACCCACTATGCGGGGTAATCCTTGGAATTTATCTCCTCCAGTTGCGACGTACTCAGCAAACCCTGTGAGAACATCTTTATAAAGCGCTTCGCCACCAGCACCAGGCTCTTTGTTACGATCCAAAACTGCGATTTTACGAACAGTAGCAGGCAAAGCATCGATCAGATGTTGAGGAGAGAATGGACGAAATAAGCGTACTCTTAACATACCCACTTTTTCATCTTGTCCTAGCAAGTGCTCTACCGTCTCATGGACAGCTTCTGCCCCAGAACCCATCAAAATCAGGACTTTTTCAGCATCTTTTGCACCAAAATAGTCAAATAAGTGATATTGTCGCCCTGTTAGCTCGGCAAATTTATCCATAACAGACTGCACAATGCCAGGTACCTTATCATAAAAAGGATTGACAGTCTCACGTGCCTGAAAATAGACGTCTGGATTTTGGGCAGTACCACGAATAACAGGATGATCAGGACTCATAGCACGACTACGATGTTCACGTATCAGCTTATCCTTGATCATAGTCCGCATGGTTTCATCATCTATCAGTTTAACTTTAGATACTTCATGCGTGGTGCGAAAACCGTCAAAGAAATGGATAAATGGAATCCTGGATTCCAAAGTTGCCGCCTGTGTGATTAAAGCACCATCCATGACTTCTTGGGGTGAGCAGGTGCCCAACATGGCAAAGCCTGTGGTGCGGGCAGCCATAATATCGTTATGATCGCCAAAAATTGATAAGCCTTGAGCTGCTAGAGCACGTGCCGCCACATGAAAGACTGTTGGAGTCAACTCTCCAGCGATCTTGTACATGTTAGGGATCATTAAGAGCAAGCCCTGTGAAGAGGTAAATGTCGTAGTTAGTGATCCAGTTTGTAACGCACCATGAACTGTACCAGCTGCTCCCCCCTCATGCTGTAATTCCATCACCTCTGGTACAACACCCCATAAGTTTGTTTTTCCATGGGCAGAGTAATCATCACATAGTTCACCCATTCCAGACGATGGGGTGATGGGATAGATGGCGATAACTTCATTAGTCTTATGTGCAACATAAGCAGCAGCATCATTACCATCAATAGTAACCATCTGTGAATTAGACAAATTAGCCTCCAGAATTAGAAAAATTATATATTATATAATAACACTTATATTTTTAAAAAACTGATAACGAGTTATCAACTTTTAATTAGCGGTGTTAATGTCGGAAATTTTTTTAGGTGTAAAGAGAGAAAATTTGGATAAGCATGAAATCATTTTTCTTATATTTCACTAGCTATCTGAGCTAAGCTTAGCGTTAAAGCATTTTCTAAATAACTTTTAATATTTTTTTTCTTACCTTCAAAATTTTCAGAAATAGAGATAACATGAGGTGGAATATCTAATGGTAAGATAGTATCCATTTTACTTCCCTTAAATTCTAGAAAAGAACCGATTGCTAGAGTAGAATCATCATAACCATAGTGATGTATTGAAATTTCTAATTGATACCATTTATTTTCCGCCATATTAATATTAAACATTAACCAAGCTTTTGGAAGTGTACGGTTAAAAAAATAATCATGTTTATTCGCATAAGTTATGATTTGATTAAAAAAGTAGTGTTGTTTTTTTGTGTTTTCAAAGGCGTTGTTGCAGAAAATAAGTGACTATTTTACAATTCACTATAAAATTGAGTTAAATCAATATATTACAAATATTTTGCAAGAATGCCAGAAACATGAATAAGTTTTCCTTTAGCTACAAGTTATCCGTCTGAAATACTCAGAAAAGCCTCCAAAGCCCTATTCTTAACCTCTTCCTTAACAATAGGAAATGTCCCCAAAATATACTTAAATTCATCATAAGTCACATCATACAAATGAGCAACGATCGCATCTAATTCTGCTCGAATGATAGCCCGTTTATCAGGATGAGTTTCTCCCTTGTCTATACCAATTGCTTGGGCTAAATCATCAAATTCTGGCGTTGTGCAGATGAGTTTCGCAGCACGTGTGACTATTTTTGTGAA
>DAOVTJ010000139.1 GCA_030633165.1 Thiomargarita sp.
AAGATAGATATAGTATTTCAGATAAAGATTTTGGCCAAAAACCTCCAAGGTTTGACAAACTTTGGAGGTTTAGCTTAAAAATATTTTTCTGAAAAGCTATAGTTAATATAAAAAACAGGTAACAAAAAAATCAAGCAGACGCATAAACTTGGGGGGGGGGCAGAGTAAAGCCAATAATTTTTTTGAGTTACCCTCTAATGACAAGCCGCCTCACAAGCATGCGGTCCAAATAAGATAAATAAACCAAATAAAATTACCAAAGCACCTGAAATTCTACGAACAATAAGTTGCTGGACAAATCGCATTAACCATTGTGCTGTTGCTCCCATTGTTAGCAACATGGGTAATGTGCCTAAGCCAAAAGATAACATCAATAATCCACCGTAGCCTGCACTATTTGAAGACAGTGAAAAAAATAAGATGCCATAAACTAATCCACAGGGCAGCCATCCCCAGACTAACCCCAAGCCAAGGGCTTGTAAGGGATTTTTAACGGGTAGAAAATGTCGTCCTAAGGGTTCTATTTTTCGCCATAAATAGCTTCCTGATTTTTCTAATATTGTTAATATTTGCCACCAGGAGCCGATATATAATCCCAACGCAATCATAAAGATACCAGAGAACCATTTGGCTACAAGGCGAGGATTATCCATTGGTAACACTTCTGCGAATTGTGCACCTAAAAAACCTACTAATATTCCTGCCAAGGTATAACTCGTGAGACGCCCTATATTATAAGTGAGTAAATAGGGTAATAAGCGAAGATAAGATTGGCGCACTGAATCGGGTAAACTCATTGTTAATGCGCCTACAATGCCGCCACACATGCCAATACAATGTGCTGATCCTAATAAGCCAGTAATAAAGGCAGAAATTAAACTTAATTCTGTTGTCATGACATTTTATAATGATTATACCAGGGGCAACGCCCCTGGGTTAAGAACGAGAATACATAATATCAATTATTATGAATAAACGGAACATGTACAGGTTTTAATAAACGCCAATCATCTGCCGCCAGTTCTAGCGAGAAATCACCGAGGATTAATTTTGGTAAAAATCCTTGATAGATATTATCTCCTACATGTTTTAATATTATTTCTTTATCAAAACCTGAACGAGTATGATGACTAAAATTTCCCAGAATTTGTTCTGGTAACTTATAGTCTGCGTGTGCGTTGAGATACAAGTGGATCAAGTGATGTTCAACATTAAAATCTAAAATAGCTTCCAAACCGTGAGCTATTGCCATTTTATCACGCGTCAATGTGCGATTAATTTCTAATCCTTCCTTGTAATAATCATCCACAACTAAACCATCATCTGAGCTAATAGCCAGATAAATTGTTGTTATCCCACCGAAGACGGCGGAAGCTGGAAAGAAAATTACTAACCAAACAAAAGGTTCTTGATACCAAGGTCGTTTTAAAATGAGCATGCTAATACCTTGTTAGTGACGGATAAAAGGACCCAGAAAACGTGCTTCTTCCGTAATTGTGAGCTCTGAATCATCTTGGGCTACCAAGTGGAATAAAACAGTTGTACTACGTTTGGGTAAGTGCTCAGGGTCAGCGGTTAAACGTACTGATAATGTTATTACGCTGCCAGCCTCAATTGCAATGTCATCTTCTTTTAGCAATGTTAAGCCTTCAATACCAGTGACATTGACATCATAAATATGAGCTTGTTTATCTAGGTTCATAACACGTAAACGGTAAACATTTTCAATTAATCCTTCGTATGTTTCACTAAATAAACTGTTACGATCGCGAATGACATCGACTTCTACCAAAGAACGTGTCGCAATACCATAGCCAATACCCACTAATATTAAGACTAAAATACTCGCATACACAAAAATACGTGGTCTCAGAATTTTTGTGATTTTACCATTCATGCGATTTTCTGTAGTATAACGAATCAATCCTTGGGGATAACCGACTTTTCCCATGATTTGATTGCAAGCATCAATACAAGCGGAACAGCTAATACATTGATATTGTAAACCATCACGAATATCTATACCTGTGGGGCAAACTTGTACACACAACGTACAATCAATGCAATCACCTAAACCCTTGTCCTTATAATTCTTATCACTTCGTTTGCGCGTACCACGTTCTTCACCGCGTTTTTCATCATAGGCAATGATCATTGTATTCTTATCAAACATCGCACTTTGAAAACGGGCATAAGGACACATATACATGCAAACTTGTTCTCGCATCCACCCTGCCATGCCATAAATCGCAAAACTATAGAAAAATAGCCAAAATGTTTCCCATTCGCCAAGCTGAAAGTTCACTATTTTTTGGCTTAAATCTTGAATTGGTGTGAAATATCCAACAAAAGTGAATCCTGTCAATAAAGCAAAAACGATCCATAAACTATGTTTAGTCGCTTTAATCCGAAATTTGCGAAAGGACATGGGCGCATTATCAAGCTTAATTTGTTTGGCTCGATTACCTTCAACCAGACGTTCCATCCATAAATAGGCATCTGTCCAAATCGTTTGCGGACAAGCAAAACCACACCATAATCTTCCCGCTAAACTGGTAAAGAAAAAGAGGGTCATAGCTGCCACAATTAATAAAAAAGCGAGATAAATTAAGTCTTGTGGCCAAAAAGTTAGACTGAAAATATGAAATTGTCGTGCGGGCAGATCAAATAAGATCGCTTGTTGTCCATCCCATTGTACCCAAGGCATTGCGTAGTAAAGTCCTAATAATACTACACCGCTTAATATTTTTAAGCGGCTAAAAAATCCTAATACAAAACGGGGATGGATTTTTTCATGACTAGCAAAAAGGCTTTCTGATTCTTCCGTGGATTTCATTAGTTATATCCTCAAATGAATAAGTAATGATTCAAATCGACTTTAATTAAGAAGGACCACATATCCGATTATTCCTATCTCTAAATTGACACGTTTGATCATCTTTGGGGTCACCATATCGGCTTGTCATCGGATGACACAATTTAGTTTTAGGAAACCACTTTCCTTCTGCTGTTGTATAACAATCTGGTGGGATTAAAGTATTTTTCCCATCATAAATTTCAAACATGGTGACAGTTTTAGGGTCTACTTGACGCTTTTTGAGCAGATTGATTAACGTACAGATTTTGTCTGCAAGATAAGAAATCTTTATGGAGTCATCATCTTCAATAACATTAACGATCGCCTCGTATGTATAAGGAATTGTTTTATCATATTTAGAACCAAACATCTTTGGTAATAAGTTCATTTCACTTCTCCAAGTAGTCGGGTGGAAGCCCTCCCACTTAGTGGGAGGGAAGAAATTCACTTTTTAAGTGATAAACTATAAATATAAGTTGCTAACAAATGAACTTTTGCTTTCCCTAAAAAATCACCATGTGCTGGCATCTTACCTTGACGACCGTATGTGATCGTTTCTCTGATCTTCGACCGTGATGCGCCATAAAGTGAAATATCATCAGTCAAATTAGGAGCACCCAAGGCTTGAAACCCTGTCCCTGTCATGCCATGACAAGCAAAGCAGACACGTTTAAATATTTTTTCTCCTTGTACAGCTGCTAGGCGATCATCTGGCTTTCTACTCAAGCTAATAACGTATTGTGTGATATTATTGATATCAGCTTTCGTTTTGAGTCCATTCATTTCAGCCGTTGGCATGTTCCCGTTACGACCGTGCATAATCGTGGTTTCTATTGTGGTAGCTTGTCCACCATATAACCAATCATCATCACGTAAATTCGGAAAACCCCGAACGCCACGTGCATCTGAACCATGACAAGTTGTACAATAAGTCATATATAAACTATGACCCAATTTAATTGCATCTGGCTTTTGAACTAAGGTTTCTATGGGTTCTTCAGCATATTTTGCAAAAATTGGACCATAACGGGCTTCTGCTTCCGCCATTTCTTCTTCGTATGCATTTGTCTCACTCCAGTTTAAGATGCCCGCAAAGGAACCTAATCCTGGATAAAGTATCAAATAGATAATACTAAATATTAAGGTGAGATAGAACATATATAACCACCAACGGGGGAGTGGATTATTAAGTTCTGCTAAATCACCATCCCAAACATGCCCCATGGTTTTTACTTTACCATCTTTAGGACGCCCGCCCCCCAACCATATTATTAGGGCAAAACACGCTATAATGCCCAATACTGTTGGAATGATGATAAACCATTCCCAAAATTGACTTGTAAAAAGGCTGCTTTCAAACATGATGTTTTTCCTTGACTGTTGCTTTGATTGAATCATCATCATCTAGGATCTGGCCAGCCGCTTTATCAAACTCAGGTTTGCGTTTACGGCTGTATGCCCATACTACGATACCTAAAAAGACGATCATGACCACAAGAGTCCAAATAGACTGAAAAAGTGTCATAATCTCCAAAACTTACCTCACTGTTTTAATTGCAGTTCCTAAATTTTGCAGATAAGCAATAATGGCTTCTAATTCCGTTTTACCTTCTACAGCTTGCGGTGCATTAGCAATTTCTTCATCACTATAGGGGTGAGAAAACCAATCTTTTAACACTTGCATCTTGTGTTGAACTTCCTCACCATCAAGCAGATTGTCTGCTAGCCAAGGATAACCAGGCATCACCGATTCTGGTACCACATCACGTGGATTCATAAAATGGGCAATATGCCACTCATCACTATACCGTCCACCGACCCGATGTAAATCAGGACCTGTCCGTTTTGAACCCCATTGAAAAGGGCGATCATAAACAAATTCGCCTGCAACAGAATAATGTCCATAACGTTCTGTTTCTGCTCTAAAGGGGCGAATCATTTGAGAATGACAAACCATACAAGATTCACGAACATAAATATCACGTCCTGCCAATTGTAATGCGGGATACGGTTTTAACCCTTCCACAGGCTTAGTCATCGTGTCCATAAAAAATAGCGGGACAATTTGCACTAAACCACCGATACTCACCACAATAGTGACCAAAATGATCAATAAACTTACATTGGTTTCAACTTTCTCATGTGCATCAGCCATTAACTATCTCCTTAGTGTGGGGCAGGAATCTTATCATTCACCACGGCAACTTCTGAACTAACTACCGTTCTAAAAATGTTGTACGCCATAATCAACATTCCTGTGAGGAATAGTGTGCCACCTAACCAACGGGTCATATAGTACGGGTGCATAGCTTGAACAGATTCTACAAAACTATAAGTTAAAGTACCATCAGCATTAACTGCACGCCACATCAGACCTTGCATAATACCTGATACCCACATCGCAACTGCATATAGGACAACACCAATGGTTGCTACCCAAAAATGCACTTCAACTAATTTTAGACTATACAATTTACGTCCAAATAAACGGGGTATTAAATAGTACATGCTACCCATTGTAATCATCGCTACCCAGCCAAGGGCACCCGAATGTACATGTCCAATTGTCCAATCAGTATAATGTGATAAGGCATTAACTGTCTTAATCGCCATCATTGGTCCTTCAAAAGTGGACATACCATAAAAGGAAATCGCAACAATCATAAAGCGTAAAATGGGATCACTACGTAATTTTTCCCAAGCCCCTGATAAAGTCATAATACCGTTTATCATGCCACCCCAAGACGGTGCTAATAGAATTAAGGACATGACCATGCCTAAGGTTTGTGTCCAATCTGGTAAAGCGGTGTAATGTAAATGATGAGGTCCTGCCCAAATATAGGTGAAAATCAATGCCCAAAAATGAACAATAGAAAGACGATAGGAATAAACGGGACGTTCTGCTTGTTTAGGCACAAAATAGTACATCATACCCAAAAAGCCTGCTGTGAGGAAAAATCCGACGGCATTATGCCCATACCACCATTGCACCATCGCATCTTGTACCCCTGCATAAGCGGAATAAGATTTCCACATAGAGACAGGCACAGCTAAATTATTAAAGATATGTAAGATAGCAATTGTGATAATAAATGCGGCAAAAAACCAGTTCGCAACATAAATATGCGAAACTTTTCGCTTATAAAGGGTGCCAAAGAAAACAATAGCATAAGCAACCCAAATCACAGTAATGAGTATGTCAATTGGCCATTCTAATTCAGCATACTCTTTAGTTGAGGTTAAGCCCAGTGGCAAGGTAATCGCGGCTAAAACAATGACAAGTTGCCATCCCCAAAAAGTCACAGCTGCTAATTTGTCTGAAAATAGACGTACATGACAGGTACGTTGTACAATATAATAAGAAGTTGCAAATAAAGCTGATCCGCCAAAGGCAAAAATGACAGCATTAGTATGCAAAGGTCTTAAACGACTAAAGGTTAAATAGGGAATATCCATATTCAACCAAGGCCAAGTGAGTTCGGCGGCGATAAAAACCCCCACACTCATACCAACTATACCCCAAATAATGGTCATTATGGCAAATTGCCTAACAACCTTATAGTTATAGGTATCTTGACCCGCTATAGAGATTTCCGCCATAACGTGTATTTCTCCTAAAAAAAATAAGTGAGAAATTATCACAGTATTTTAGTATATATTAATTGATATAAATCAATTATGGTCTCCATAATGATAATTAATATAATTATATCAATAAGTTATACAACACCATTTTTTATAAGGAAATAGAAACATACTATATTCATGAAAATTTGGTAGTGATGCAATGTGAGTGCTCTTATGTTGGGTATATCACCCACATTGCACCATTTTTGGGGCTAAAATCAAACAAAATACGACTTTACAAAGCTTTAACTTTCTCCAAACTCAAC
>DAOVTJ010000201.1 GCA_030633165.1 Thiomargarita sp.
GAAAATTGGCATTGGTTACGCGCCCTTAATAAAACCGAGCAAATCTTTGATGGAAACTTACAAAGTACCACTGTGCAAAAAGAAAATGATGCTGATCCTGAATATGAGGAATGGATAGATTTAGTTTCTCAAGAACAAGAAGTATTAAGGCAAGCACTTCATGAGCAACCCACATAAATTATGCTAAAATCTTTTTTTTGGTGACACTATTGAAACAAATAGAATCACCTGTTCATGGACTTAATTCAATCCAGCTTGGAGAACATCACAGTCTTTTTGCCAAAATATGAATCACTCGATTTAGAACCAAGTCCCACGTTTATCTAAACGGGGCTTGATTTTCCATAAATAGATTAAATCCAATACTTCCCTCTATAAGAACACTTCAAACACAGAGTAATCATTTTGCTTTTCAGACAAAATTTTATATTAAGGCATTGCTAGCCAGTTTTCTGAGTTGCAAAAACTCAGTGTGTAACATCAGCTAATTAAGTTGTTCTAGTCAAATTATTTATATTCTTCCCAAAATTAAATTCTGCTTGTATTTTGCCAAATAATTCAACTATATTAGTCACACCTTCTAAGCGTTTGATCCAATATTCATCTGCTTCTAGCGCATCAATAAAATTTTTCAGGTAAAGCCCTAATTCTGTACTCCCACCCAAACGTAATCGACGGTTAAAAAACAAAGTATCTGGATCTTCGCGGCGTGTGGCTAATAATAGGAAGTCATACGCGCTCCCTTCTATAAGAAGATCGTGAGTTTGATATTGGTTACAGGCTGTTAATTTATCATTAATTAAGGTTAAGCGGAAATCTAATTTTGCATCTAGTACCCGAATAAGCAAAACCTTTCTATGCATAAAATCTAATTCTTCCTCTCGTAATGCATCGGCAAATATTCGGTTTAAAATTGTGACTAAGGCTGTATTTGGGATAAGCGGTGGAAGTAAGCCTAATGGCAAAGTTAGTAAGTGGGGAATGGTTGGTGTGATCATAGTCATGAATTAGATTCCTTTATTAGCATTTGCCTTAATAGTTCATAGTCATATTGTTCTGTGATAAATGCTGTTCCCATATTCTTTAATAGGACTAAACGGATTTTACCCGCAAGAACTTTTTTATCAACTTGCATCAATTCTAACATTTGCTCTGCCGTAAAACCTTTGGGCATACGGCTCGGTAAAGCCATTTTTTCTATGAGTGTTGTGATACGTATCACATCATCATCATTAATTAACCCCAATTTTGCAGAAAATTGTGCGGCTAAACACATTCCAATTGCCACCGCTTCACCATGTAAACATACACCATAGCCAAGCCCTGTTTCTATCGCATGTCCAAAAGTATGACCTAAATTAAGCAATGCTCTTCGTCCACTTTCACGTTCATCTTCTGCTACAATAGTTGCCTTATCTTGACAGCAACGGGCTATTGCAAAACTTAAAGCTTTAGAGTCACGTGCTAATAAAGCTGCTGTGTTGTTTTCTAGCCATTCAAAAAATTCTAAATCATTAATTAGCCCATATTTGATGACTTCTGCTAATCCAGCACTCAGTTGCCTATCATCTAAAGTTTGTAAGGTGTCAATGTCTATCAGTACACATTGGGGTTGATGAAAGGCGCCTATCATATTTTTACCCAGAAGATGATTAACACCAGTTTTTCCACCGACAGATGAATCAACTTGGGCAAGTAAAGTTGTGGGTATTTGGATAAACGGCACACCGCGTTGATAAGAAGCAGCAGCAAACCCCGCCATATCACCGACAACACCGCCACCTAAGGCAACTAACGTGGTTTTACGGTTGAAATGTTGACGGAGTAAAGTATCAAAAATCTGATTTAATACCGTTAAATTTTTGTATTTTTCTCCATCGGGTAAAATTACTGAGGCTGTTTGAAAATCAGTAAAGGCAGCTAATGTTTTTTCCAGATATAAGGGAGCGATTGTTTCATTAGTCACTACTAGCACTTGTCGCCCTTTGATATATGGAGTGATTAATGTCGCTTGTCCCAACAAGGCTTGCCCTATAGAAATAGGATAAGTACGCGCTCCTAAGTCAACTTGTAGTGTTTTCATATTTCTTCTACTTTATTCAATTGTTTGAGAACGATTTTGACCACTTGATGTATGCTACGCTGTCCTGTTTCTATTATGATATTGGCTATTGATTCGTATAATGGATGACGTTCATTGTACAACTCTTTTATCTTGCTAAGGCGATTGCCTGTTCGCAATAAGGGACGATTATGGCTATGTGCTGTGCGTTTTAATAATTCATCAACAGCGGCATGTAAATAAATAATCTCTCCACGACTTTTTAGATATTGGCGATTCTCAGGTGCTAAGACAACACCGCCTCCCGTAGACAAGATGATATTCTGAAGTGCGGTTAATTCAGCAATAATCGCCTGTTCCCGTTTACGAAAACCGATTTCCCCTTCATATTCAAAAATTAAAGGGATTTTCGCTCCACTTTGTTTTTCAATTTCATCATCACAGTCGATAAAGCGCATCTTTAGGTTCTCTGCCATAAGACGACCAATCGTGCTTTTGCCGACTCCCATTGGACCCACTAAAAAAATATTGTTTGAAATGCTCATAATTATTCTCTTGGCCACTATTTTTCCTTAACCTTGGATATTAGGTGGCCAATTTCCTGTGTTAATTTCTGAAGTCCATTTCAAAAATTCAGCAATAGCCTCTAAATCTTCATCAGACATATTAAATTGAGGCATGCTACGACGTCCTGGGGTACCCTCTTTAGGGCGACTTTTTATAAAGTTTTTAATGTTCGTTGTGCTATTACCAAAACGTTTATAAACATTGCCCAATTCTGGGGCAAAATAAGCACCTTCCCCTAGTAGGGTATGACAACCCACACAGTCATTTTCTTCCCAAACGATTTTCCCTTGACTTACCAGTGGTGTGATATTTTCCCTGTGATCACGCTCTGGCAAAGCATTAAGAGTATGAAAGTTTAAACTAAGGAACAGTAAACAGAAAAATATTGCACCGCCATAATATATATTTCGTGCCCTGGTTTTAGTGAATAAATCACCCATTTACAATTCTCCTAAGAAAAATAATATTTGACTGCTTTTTTTTCAACATCTTTCAAATTCCCCCTCCAAGAGACACCGACAAACCATTAATCAACGCTTCATCAGGACGATCTCGATAAATCCCAAAATTTCCCTCTGTCATTCCACGCAAAAATAAATAATACACGCCACCAAAATGTTTGTTATAACAATAACCAGGTAAGCGTGAAGATAAATAGCGATGTAAAGCGACAACATAAATATGATATTGTAAAATATAGCCCTCGTGTGTCATCACCGTTTTCAATTTATTTTCTTCATAATCCTCTTGCTGTGTGCCAAGCAAATTTGACTTATAATCAAGCAAATAGTAACGTCCCTCATATTCAAATACCATGTCAATATAGCCCTTCATAAATCCACGTACAGGAGAAAATTCTAAACGATTAAACTCTGTTCTATAACCAAATTTAGTAAAAGCCATTTCTAAGCCATTGGGTGCCAAGGGATAATAAAATTCTAATTCATTCAAACGTTTATCATAGCTAATACGAGATAGTGTAAACTCTTTTTGTTGTGTTTCTAGTGGGGTATTGAGTACATTTTCAACCAATAAATTAATCACTTCTTGCCATCGGTCAGCATTATAGCCAAATTCCGCCAATTTATTAAATACTAATTCCGCATTAGGTTTTGTAAAATCCAAATTTTCAAACAGGGCATGCATAAAATTACCTGCTCGCGCTCCCCGTGGAAAACTGAAAATGTGATTTTTATTTGGAAATGGATTATCTTTGGGGCGAAATAAAGTGATTTCATCATAATCAGGTTGATCTACAGCAGTGGTGCGAGATAGCGATGTAAAGCTGGAGACTTTCCATCCTTTATCAATTTTACCTAAAAAACTACGAGCAGTATGCGTCTCAGTTTTTACAATGGGACGATGATAGGGCGTCGGATCAATAGGTATTTGGGAAATTTGCCATGGTTTTCCATGGGCTAAAGCTTGTAAGTTTTCTAACATGGTCATATCATCAAGCTTTTCTACATTTATCCCTGGAGACAATAAATGACTAAGAGGCGAGTTTGAAGTTTCATTGATAGGACCCCAAATTAAATAGCACCGATGTTTAGCACGTGTGACTGCAACATAAAATAGGCGCAATTCTTCAGCTTGCTCTTCTTTTAAGGCTTGTTTACGGTGGTCTTCCTGTTTACTCGAGCCCAAATCTAGTGTTGATTCATGATTTTCATTATGAAAGATAAATTGCTTTGCTTTTTCATTATGTAAATGGCCTTCCCATGCAAAGGGGCAAAAAACAATGGGATATTCTAAACCTTTACTTTTATGAATAGTCATGATTTTAACTAATTTTTCATCGCTTTCTAAACGCAATTGCTGTTCATCAGCTATCTCCATATCTTGCAGGCTATGTTGATTGATCCATTGACATAAACCATTAATACCGAATTTGTACTGTACTGTTATATTTTGTAATATTTCCGCAATATGTAAAACATTGGTTAAACGCCTTTCTCCATCAGGAAAGTGTAATAAATGTTGAAATACGTTATCTTTTAATAACATTGTGCGATACATCTGAATAAAACCAACATCACGCCACAAATAATGGTAATATTGAAAACGATTCAAACATTTTTGCCATTCTCGATCATCTTCCATTA
>DAOVTJ010000142.1 GCA_030633165.1 Thiomargarita sp.
AATGGAATTACGAGTTTTTCATGCAAAACACGTTGTAAGTGTCGTGCACCATAATGGCTCTCTCCGCTCATATTAGCAAGATAGTCAATAACAGGTTCTTCAATATGTAATATAACATTACGTGTTTGCAAACCTTCCCGCGTCATAAATTTATCAAGTTCACGACGTACAATGGGACGTAATACGCTTAAATCTAAGGCGTTAAAGGGTATCACTTGATCCAAACGATTAAATAATTCTGGTCTGAAAAAGTGTTGTACCGCATGTAGATAGTGCTGATTCTGGGCTTCAGGGCTACGATCTTTTTGATGAAAGCCTGGATTACGTTGACGATTGATACCAGCACCGATATTAGAAGTCATAATAATCACACTACTACAGAAATCGGCAACTTGCCCTCGTGCATCCGTTAAACGTCCTTCACCCATGATTTGTAATAATAAATCATAAAATGAAAAATGGGCTTTTTCTAATTCATCAAATAGGAGAACTGAAAAGGGTTGCTGTCTTACCTTATCAGTTAATAATCCTTGTTTTTTTGAAGAGAGATCACCTGTTAAACGTAAAACAGCTATTTCATCAGAAAATTCACTCATATCAAAACGGATAAGGCGCTCACTATCACCAAACATAAATTCTGCAAGAGCTTTAGCTAATTCTGTTTTTCCGACACCTGTGGGACCTACAAATAATAGGGATGCAATAGGTTTACCTGGACGACTAAGGCGAGTTTTAACGGATGCGAGTAAATTAACAATGATATTGATGGCAGTATCTTGTCCAAAAAGCCGCTTTTTGAAAAAATGTCGTAATTCATCAAGTTTTAAGCTTGAATGACTATCTATCAAAAAACGTGGCATACCCGATTCTTCGCTAAATCGTGTTATCACCGTCTCACAATCTAAGCACGTTTTTTTTTATATCTTCTTGATTTAATAGAGATTCTAAAAAATGTACTGTTTTCCCTGGAAAACCAGAATAAAGAGCATAACGATGTTGTAAGCGTAAGGTTTCCTCAATGGCTTTTTTTGGTATGATTTGTTTAGGATAAGATAAGTGTAAACGCTGATAGACAATATCTGGCTGTTGTCCGCTAGATGGGGGTTCTAGGCGCAGCACTTGAAATAGATTTGTATAACCAGGTGCTCGTGCTTCAATATTTGCAAATTCTTCATCAGTGCATTCTGTGATAAGGCGGACAGTACCTAATGCCAAATATTCACGCATAAATTCAGCCATGCTGATGGGATTGCCAACATAAGCTCCGACTTCAAAAAGTTGGGCAAGGTTACGAATATAAAGAATCTTATGCTGAGTGAGTTCTTCTAACAAATGCCCCAATGATTCTTCCCAACCCGTGTCAACAGTTAGTTTTTGCAACATACGTGCTGCTGTTGTTTCCCAAAATGTTACATCGCTCACTACACGAAACAGTTCTTCCACTAATGCTGTTTTACCCACGCCAGCACGTCCTACTAACAGTATATTGCGACTATATCGTCCTGTAAAAGCACGTAGCATTTGTTTAAGTTCAGTCTCTCTCCCAAAACAACGACACTGTGCTTGTCGTTTTAATGATGTTGCGATTTGTGGTAACCATTGCTGTTCCCGCTCTTGATCTAGTTTGGCTAGTTCAGACAAACTATGAAAACGAGTTTCTATAATGTGTTTTTTAGCCGTTATTTTTTTATACCATTGAGTGGTGATTAAATGTCGTACATCAAAATAACGCCTTTTACGGGTAAATTCGAGTTCAATGGCTTGTTGTAATGCGATAATAAGTTCATCGGTGGTTTTAGCATACCCCTCGATACCTAATACGGGAACAAATCCTAAATAATATTGATTGGGGAGTTGTGTATAAAAATAGTCAAAGTCAAGTGTTAAGTTAGGATATAAGGGATGTTTGTGGGATGCTGATAAGGATAGGGTTAGCTGCGAGCTAAGTAATGATAAAGTTGGGGCGTATCTGAGCATTTCCAAATATTCCCCATGCTTAATATTATTCTCTTCCAAACATTTTACGATTTTTTGTGCAAATGCGGCAGAAGATTCATTAACTGTAATAGCTTCTGGAATGACTAAGGGAGAAATAAGCCTTAATTCTTCAGTAAAATCGAGGCAAATTGTCCAAATTGGAAGAAATAAAATATTGGCCATGATAGTGTTTATTCATTATCGGTGGATTACCACTGTCCATAACCTCGGTTTCTAATCATAGCCACCTTAATTATCATGGAAGCCGTTTTTTCAGGTACCTCTAAAAATCTACACAATTCATTCAATAACTTTTTTTCTCCATCTGATAAAATCCCATCTGCAAAGGCAACATCAACGGCACAGGCAAATGCGGTCTCTCGTAAAGGAGGCGGTAATTGAAGTTTAGCAGCTTTTATTAAATAAAGGGCACCTTGTTGATCAAGGATTTCCAGTAGTCCAGAAAACATAGTGGCAATTTGTTCGTTATCATAATCCTCGAAAATTTTCATCCTTTGAATATAAGTGCCGACACATTCCATTTCCGTTTCATCAATACTACCATCAACAGCAGACATCGCAAGAGGCACTGCAGTAAATGCATCTGGCAGGCTTAATTCATTTGTAGAGACTTCTTGTTCTGCTTCTTCTTCAAAAAAACTCATTTATTTTCTCCTATTCTGATAAAAAAGCTAAATATTAAAACACATTATTAATAAATCTGCAAAAAATAACTGATAACTGATAACTAATAACTGATAAAAAGCATCTTGTAGTATGATATGATAAAAAGGTTTTGTCATGTTACACTATAACGACCAAGGAATGTCATACAATGACCGTTAGAACAGTAATAGCTGGTGTTTTAGATCAGCGGCACAAAAAAGTGTTAATGCTTGAAAAAGTCTATAATGGACTGGATGACCTCGAAATGCAATTGGATAGTTTACAGCAGATGGCAATGGAACTTCAAACGGATGATAGTCCGCCAGATCTTTTGCGTGTTACCTCTAAAATTGTCGAACAACTTCGTACTTTGCCTGAAGAGGTGACACAGTTAAATGCGTCTATTGCTAAGCTGAATAAACGTTTTAGTAAGGAAACAATTAATATTGGTGTGGCAGGTAAGGCGCGTCAGGGTAAAAGTACACTGCTTCAACAAATTTCGGGGCTTTCTAATCAAGAGATTCCTACCTCTGATGAACTCCCCTGCACTGGCGCAAAAAGCAAAATTTATCATTCTGAAGAAGCGTCTTATGCTAAAATTGAATTTTATACTAGGGAAGAATTTCTTAAAGAAATTATCCACGCCTATTATGATAAATTAAATCTTGCTAAGCCGTTTTCACTAAAACGTTTTGCTGATCCTTTGCCTGAATTCGATGATAGCCTCAGTCAGGATCGTAATTTAGATAAGGCTGTTTATGAGAAACTTAAATTTATTCATGAAGCGTATCCTTCTTTTACAGAACTTTTATCTAAACCTCATAAAATATTAGAGCTTGATGGTATTATTGACTATGTCACACAAAGTGGAGGGCGTACCCGTTATCTTGCGGTTAAAACGGCAAATATTTACACAAAATTTCCCAACCATGATGTAACTGGCTTATGTTTAGTTGATTTACCTGGACTTGAGGCTGCGCAAGGACATGAAAAAAAATTGGTGGGGTCGCTTGAGCATGAAGTTGATGCAGTCATTTTTGTAAAATCACCAGATGTGCTTGGAACAGATTGGGAACAAGCTGATTACAGTGTCTTTGATTTGGTTGATAATGCGGTGAGAGAGGTAGATCTGGCTAATCGTTTATTTATTGTTTTAAATGAAAAGAATGATGGTTCCAATAAAAAACAAGTTAAATTGTTGATGGAACAGCCCCCTGAAACCTATGGTAAGCCTAGCATTTTGAATGCGAATTGTCGGGATGCGGATGAAGTCGAGCAAAAAGTGTTTTCTGTGGTACTGAAACACATTGAGAAGAAATTGGAAAGTACGGATCAGGCGTATATTAAAACTTTATCGGTTAAAGTGAATACTATTGTCAATACTGTCATACAAGCTTGTAAACCTAGCCTCTCTTCCTTTACGACTGCCAATGCGGACTTAACCCGAGAAAGAAAATATCGGATGTTATCAGACCAATTTATCAGAGAATTGATAACTGGGCTTGAAAAATTGGTTTTAGATGTTCAACAGGAACTCAATATTAGTGAGGAATTTAAACAGAAAATAGAAGAAATTTGTGAGTCTGCTAGACAATTTGCTCCTATTCCTGCTAAAGAAGAACTTGCTGATCAATTTTTGGAATATAGTGGTTGGAAGGGTGTCGTTGGCGAAGAATTAAATTATTTACGGGCTTATTTGACAGAATTTTTAGCGACAGAATTAGATGAATATCTGCAAAAGAAAATAGATGAAACACTTCGACAAGTTTTAGATCGTGTTTTTCCAACGGCTTTGAAAAATATGTTGCCAAATAATTTGGATATGACGAATGAACCACGCAGTCTTATAGTCGCATTTCAAGCATTGTTAGATAAAGCAGAACATCCTAATATTTACAAAACGTTCGATTATATTCGTAAATTTAATTTTTCTTATCACAGTCATTTTCATTATCGTGTTCGTGAAGAAATGGGCTTATTAAGTACATATAGCAGTGAATCTGTAGATGATATTGTGCCGAATGATGCCACACGGGAAAATTTTCTGGAAAAATCAGAAGAAATCGCCAGAGGTTTGGATAGTCATTATCAACAAACGATTTATCAACTTAGAACAAAATTTAGTGAAAATTTGCAAGCCGATCCAGCTAATGCTATTTTTGCATTGGTTGAGGAAATGAAAGATCGTCTTGTTAGAGCTAAAGGTATTAAGGATGAATGGAAAAGTTTCCTTGATCCTATCCGTGAACAATTATGGGCTGAAAATTTGCGCCAATTTAATAAAGAGATTGCAATACGACAAGAATGGGGAAATGCGCTTAATGATGCCCTCAAGTGCGCCAAGCAAATACAGATGGAATTTTCGAGTTATTAAAATATGGCAAATAAGACCGTCATAATAATGGTTGGACCAGATGGTGTGGGTAAAACAACATTACTCGCTACCATGTACCATGAGTTATCACAACTTGATAATCGGTCTAGTTTTGAATTTGTAGCAAGTAAAGATACGCAGCACGATCTTGAAGAGGCTTATCAAAAGCTAAGTAACATTATTGCACAACCCAGTTTTACACCAACTGGTCCCCTTCTAAAGGGGACAGCTGGTCTCGTTGAACGCCAATTTGAAATTCGTTTTTTGGGTAAGAAGGAACTAGATTTGGTGTTCTGTGATATTGCAGGTGGGATATTAGGTGCTAAAAAAGGACAGGATTTTGAGGAGTTTCAAGCGAAATTAGCACAAGCTATTGTTATTGTTAATGTGATAGATGGTTCTGCTCTTATCGAACAGTCTGCAAACAAAAATGTTCCGATAGAATATGAGCACTTGTTACCTATACTCACGAATGGGAAAAATCATCTCGTGTTATTTGTGATTACTAAGTGTGAAACATGGCTAAAAAATGAGCGTTACCAAGAAAAGTTGGTAAATGCGTTTGAAACACAATATGCAATGCTGATCCAGCATATTGAAAAACTTGAAAATGTTGTTGGTATCTTAATTCCTGTTAAAACCCTCGGGTGTGTTGAATTTACTCATGTTGATTCGCAAAAAATAATTTTTGTGAGAAAACCAAATTTACAGTTTAAACCTGAACATATCGATCAACCTCTACGTTATGCTCTTGCATTTGCTTTATTAGAACATAATCAAAGGCGTACTAAGTGGAATAAATTTATGCGTTGGTTGTGGAGTGCAGATTTAGCCTTTCAACAAGCTTTGACTGATTTTGCAGAGGCGCGTTATCGTTCTTTTAAAATTTATGGGAATACTTCACTGATTGAGGTAACAAAACAATGAAAATCCAGCAAGCGATTTTGCAAGGTGCTGCGGTTCATACGCGAGGTTTGAGACCTGGCGAAGATTATAAGTGGGCGGTTACCACAGGTGAATTATTGCTATTTGATAAAATAGATCATATCCACCGCCTTTCTTTACGTGATGTTGGCGGTGAGGTACCTTTATTCTGTGTGATACTTGAACAAAAACGTGTTGGTTTATTGATGGGAGATTTAGCAAGTTCGCGCATTGATCATAGCGGTAGAGTAATATACAACACGCTTTATTTAGAATTTGAGGAGACATATCAGCGATATGTGTTAGAAGCAGTTGCTAGTTTATTGCTGTGTTCTAAAAATACTTATATCCCCCATGCACAACATTTTAATCACTACGCTGAAATGTTACTTGACAAAACACCTTTGGCAACTATTAATTTACCTGCGATGTACAAGCAACCAGATTCTCAGTTTAAAAAAATAACATCTGAAAAAATGATTTTATGTTCCAATATCGAGAATTTGAACCGCAGTGCAAGTTATCTAAACACATTTAAACCACATGCTAATAAGAACTTTTTTTTTATCTCCACAGGTAGAGTGGGTCTTGTTAAATGTCAACAGGTTGTGAAAAATTTTCAACAATGTCTAATGTTGACATTATCTTCTGAAGTGGTGTCTGATGTAGAGTTAAAAAAAGGTGGTCTTTCTCTATTTGGCAAAAAATAACGAAAAAATTAACATGCTCACTATCCATAATTCTCT
>DAOVTJ010000071.1 GCA_030633165.1 Thiomargarita sp.
CGGTGCTGGCACATTTTCCCCGATACGTGTTGATGATATTAGTCAACATAAGATGCATAGTGAGTATTTGCAAGTTTCGGCAGAGGTGTGTGAACAAATTAAGGCAACCCGTTCTCGCGGTGGACGTGTTATTGCTGTAGGAACAACTAGCGTGCGTGCTTTAGAAACAGCTTCTGCTGAGGGGGTGATTAAACCTTATGATGGCGAATCTCGTTTATTTATCACGCCAGGCTATAGGTTTCGTAGTGTGGATGCTTTGTTGACTAATTTTCATTTACCAGAATCTACATTATTGATGCTTGTTTGTGCTTTTGCAGGACAATCTCTTATGTTATCAGCTTATCAACATGCTATTGCACAAGAGTATCGTTTTTTTAGCTATGGTGATGCTATGTTCATAAGTAAAAATTGTCAGTGCATTTAGCAATACCGATAAAATTATTGATGCGAACCAAATCTTCTGGAGGGAGTAATATTCCCTCTTGGTGACTTTAATTCTGCCTTGGATGTCATAAATATGAAAATAAAAACAAAATTAGTAATCAGTTTTTTTTCTGTGACTGCAATCATTTTAGTAACTGGTATTCTCGGTATTATTGAGATGAAACGCTTGTACAATGATAATAAAACACTTGCCCTGAATAATACGCCACTTGCTGATGCCGCAATGGAAATTAAACTGAGTGTAACAACAGCATATTTATGGTTTGAAAATCTTCATACAGATTTGTCCCAAAAAGAGAAGATAAAAGTAGTCTGGCAACAGCTTGATAAGGCGTTGTGGTATGTCAATGCGATGCTACAGGGGGGGGAGAATGCTAAGAATACTTTTTATCCAGTCAATGATTCTATTATAGAATCGGAAATTATGTCTCTCAAAAGCGATATTGAGGAGTTGAAAAGAACTGCCCAATTACGTTTTTATAATCATTTTGCTTCACAGAAAATAGATGAAGAGAGCTTAACGGAGAAATTTGAGGATATTTTTAAGAAATTTATCAAGGATATTGATATTATTGATAAAATGCTTCGTACCCAAAAGAAGCAACATGCTAAATTGATGTCAAAAAAATTGACTGAAGGTATAATTAGATTAAGTATTACGACATTTCTTGGCTTTATTATTGCCTCAATAGCTGTTTATTACATCAGCAATGCGATTACAAAACAATTGGGCGGGGAACCCAGTGAAATTGCTTATATTACAGAACAGGTTGCTGCAGGTAATCTTAATATCCAATTGAAATCCGAAGCAGCAACTGGTATTTATGCTGCTGTTCACATAATGGTAAAAAAACTAAAAAGGATACAGCATGAAAAAGAACAAGAAAATTGGTCAAAAACAGGGCAAGCCTTATTAAATGATCTTTTAAGTGGAGAGCAAAATATTGTCAAATTGACTAAGAATATTATTTCCTTTTTAACAACTTATGTTGGGGCACATGTTGGGTTATTTTATCTCTTAAAAGAAAAGCCAAACCCTTATTTGTACATTGTTGCCACTTATGCTTATACTACTTCTGAAGAACGACCCCATAAATTTTTTGTGGGTGAAGGATTGGTTGGACAAGCAGTTTTAGAACAAAAAATGATTTATCATACTCAAACACCTGAGGATTGTCCTCCTATTATTCAATCTGGTTTGGCAGGTAGATTGCCGCGTCATGTTCTTTTACTACCATTTTTATATGAAAATACTGTGAAAGGTGTTATTGAAATTGGTGCCGCACAACAGCTAACAAACATTCAAGAAGATTTTTTAAAACAAGTGATGTTGAGTATTGGAATAGCAATAAATACAGCAGAATCACGTACTCGAATGCAAGCACAGGCTGAAGAACTGGTTGTTCAACAGGAAGAATTAAGGCAAAATAATGATGAATTAGAAGAGCAAACTAAGGCATTACAGGCTAATGAGGAAAATTTACAATCAGCAAACAAGGCTTTGGAAACCGCAGGACAAGAAATAGAAAAGAAAGCGGCAGAATTGGAGATCTCTAACAAATACAAGTCTCAATTTTTGGCTAATATGTCCCATGAATTACGAAGTCCACTCAACAGTATGCTTATACTTTCTCAAGATTTAGCTAAAAATCAAGAGGGTAATCTTACTGAAGAGCAGGTAGAATCCGCTCAAATTGTTTATAAAGGAGGAAATGATCTGTTGACTTTGATCAATGAAATACTTGATCTCTCTAAAATAGAAGCGGGTAAAATGAGTGTTTTTATTGAACCTGTTCAAGTGCACGAAGTTGCTAACCTTCTGATGAGTCAGTTTAAACCTGTTAGTGATCAAAAAGATTTAAATTTAGAATTCAAGCTTGCTGATGATTTACCAGATACAATTTTGACTGATCAGCAAAAATTGAATCAAATACTCAAAAATCTTTTATCCAATGCTATAAAATTTACTGATCATGGGGGCAGTATAACAGTCAATTTCTTTCTGGAAGATAAAACGATTGGCATCTCTGTCATTGATACAGGTATTGGTATTCCAAAGGAAAAACAAGAAGAAATATTCTATGCTTTTCAACAAGTTGATGGCAGTCTTACTCGACAATATGGTGGAACAGGGTTAGGGCTTTCAATATCTAAAGAATTGGCAAAGCTTTTGGGTGGTGAAATAAAATTGATTAGTGTAGAAAATAAAGGGTCAACTTTTACGCTTTATATTCCTAAAGAGATAGCAGAAATATCAGTTATCCCTGTCTCAAAAGATGAAAATGCGCTTCAGGAACAGATGAATCATGACAAAGAGAATCTTTTTAAAGATAAAAAAATACTGATTGTTGATGATGATATGCGAAATGTATTTGCACTTTCCGCAGTTTTACAGAAAACAGGCTTTAAGGTTTATAAGGCTGCCAATGGTAAAAATGCCTTAGATATTTTAGATAAAGAACCCGCGATAAATATCGTCGTGATGGATATAATGATGCCAGTAATGGATGGTTATGAAACCATACGAACGATACGTACCCAAAAACAATTTGAACAGTTACCCATTATCGCTCTCACAGCCAAAGCGATGAAAGAGGATCATGAACAAAGCCTTGCAGCTGGTGCAAATGATTATTTGGCAAAACCAGTTGATATTGATAAGTTTTTATCGCTTCTACGGGTGTGGTTATATAAATAAAATAATAAGATATTACAATTTATGAAAAATAAACCAAAAATACTTCTTGTTGATGACAAAATTGAAAATCTCATAGCTTTAGAAAAATTATTAGCGCATCAAAATGTCGAGTTTATTCGTGCCTTATCTGGTAATGATGCCTTAGCGATGACTCTTCATCATGAATTTGCACTTGCTTTAATTGATGTTCAAATGCCAGAAATGGATGGTTTTGAAACAGTTGCCATGATGCGTTCAAATACAGAAACGCAATATTTACCTATTATTTTTATTTCAGCGATTTATAGTGATAACTATTATAGAATAAAGGGTATCAAAGTCGGTGCAGTTGATTTTATTACAAAGCCTATTGTATCTGAAATATTGTTAGGTAAAATTCATATTTTTCTTGATCTTTATATACAAAGAAAAGAATTGGAAATAAAAAATCAGGCATTAAGTCGAGCTATCATTAAACGTGAACAGGCAGAAATGGCGTTAAAAGAACACCATCAACATTTGGAAAGATTAGTTAAACAACGAACATTAGAATTACAAACTGCTAAAGAAGCAGCAGAAGTGGCTAACCGTGCCAAAAGTACATTTCTTGCCAATATGAGCCATGAGTTACGCACTCCACTCAATGGTATTTTAGGTTATACGCAAATTTTTAAGCGGGACAAACTTTTAAATTCAGACCAACAGAAAGGTATAGATATTATTCACCGCAGTGGAGAGTATTTATTAACCTTGATTAGCGATATTTTAGATTTATCTCGAATTGAAGTGGGTCGTGTAGAACTGTATCCCAGCGATTTTTCTTTGGAACCTTTTCTTGAAAATATTGTTGAATTATTTAAAATGCGTACTCAAGAAAAAGGGATTGCCTTTTATTATCAAGTTATTTCCACTCTTCCACAGGTCATTCGTGCGGATGAAAAAAGATTGCGGCAAATTCTTATTAATGTGCTCAGTAATGCTGTCAAGTTTACCAAACAAGGCAAGGTTACTTTCAAAGTAGGTTATCATCATGATAAGATTCGTTTTCAGATAGAAGATACGGGTCCTGGCATTGCACCTGAGGCTATGAGCAAAATCTTTAAACCTTTCGAGCAGGTTGGTGATCCAAAATCAAAAGCTGAAGGCACAGGATTAGGGTTAGCAATCACTGAAACATTGCTTGAGATGATGGGTGGTGTGTTAAAAATAGAGAGTGTTGTGGGACAAGGGACTAAATGTTGGACAGCGTTAGATTTACCAGAAATATCTTCTGTGATAAGAACTAACAAACTTCCTATTATTCAAGGTTTTGAAGGTCCACCACGAAAAATATTAATCACTGATGATAAATGGGAAAATAGGTTAATTTTATTAAAATTATTAACACCTCTCGGTTTTGAAATTACAGAGGCAATTCATGGAAAAGATTGTATAGAACAAATCATGCAAGAGCCACCGGATGTGATTTTAATGGACTTAATCATGCCCATTATGGATGGTTTTGAGACGACGCGAGAAATTAGAAAAAAACCTGAATTCAATAATATAATAATAATTGCAGTATCAGCCAGTGTTTTTGAGTGTCATCAAGAAGAAAGTGCTGAAGCTGGTTGCAATGATTTTATTGCTAAACCAGTTCGTGCTGATATCTTGTTAGAACGGTTACAAGTACATCTAAAATTAAAAGTGATTTATGATGAGCAAGCGCCATTGATAAATAATATTTTACAGGACGCAACTGATATGCTTGGTCCTTCGGTTGAAGAAGCTAGAATTTTGTATGATTTAGCCATGAGAGGCTATATTCACGGAATCCGTGATTATGTCAAGAAACTTGAACAATTAAACCCCAAAATGCAACCTTTTTCTGAGAAAATTAACAATTTAGCTCAAGAATTGAAAGATGAGGAAATTTGTGAAATTGCTCAATATTATATGGAAATTCAAAAACCTACACAAGATTCTCCAATTTAACAAATAAGTTAAAGCTCAATACCCTTTTGTGCTTTAATACCTGCTTGAAAAGCATGTTTAACCATTCTCATTTCAGTTACAGTATCGGCGATATCAATCAAGGCTTTTGGTGCTGCTCGTCCAGTAATAATGATATGTTGTGATGGTGGGCGTTTCGCCAGGCTTTCTAATATACGCTCAATCGGTAAATAGCCCAGTTTTAGAATAATATTTAGTTCATCTAAGAGTACCACTGCAATCTTTGGATCATTTAATAATTTTTCTGCTTGTGTCCAAGCCACCTCTGCTGCAGCAATATCTTTTTCTTTATCTTGCGTTTCCCAAGTGAATCCTGTGCCCATCACGTAGTATTGTACTTCTGGAAATCGGCGAAAAAATGCTTCTTCACCGGTACTAAAACTGCCTTTGATAAATTGCACGATACCTATGTTAAATCCATGTCCCAGAGCACGGGCAAGCATGCCAAAACCTGAGCTTGATTTTCCTTTACCATTACCAGTTAAGATGACAATAATGCCTCGTTCTTCAGGAGCACGTGCAACGGCAGCATCAACTATTGATTTTTGCCGTTGCATACGTTGAAGATGGCTATGCTGTACGTGTGATTCCATGCATACCATTTATTGAGTGAATAAGACTATGTACTATTGCGGCTACGGTGACATAGAAAGCCGTACTGCTGAGAGAATACGGATAATATTGAACCAAACGACTTGCAAATTCACTTAAATTAGGTTCAAATATTCCAGATAAAAAGTAGTAACCACCACTAGATAATAATTCACAACTGAATGTGGCTACAAATACAGTACTACCTAATAATAATAAACGATTGAAAGTCAAATTATGTTGTTTAGCATACCAATGTCCACCCATCCATAATGCGGCATAAGCGGGTAATAACATAATATAAGCCTGTGTAAAACAAACACTATTCGCTCCACTCCAAAAGACTGAAAAATCAAGTAGAAAAGTTAGGCTAAGAAATGCTGTTAATCCCCACCGAGATTTGATATAAACACCCACTAAGAAAAAGACTGCCCAACTTGCACTTGGTAAATGATGTAAATCTGCAAAATGTTGACTACGTGTTAGCACCAGTAAAGTTGCCAAGATTAAACCAATAATAATTTGTATACGAGGTGATAAAGACATAAATTACTCTTTAGGGTTGATAGTGCAGTGTGATAAAAAAATCGCGTCCTGTTTGCTGATAAAAAGCGGCAGTTTCATACTCTTCATCAAATAGGTTGTTCAAACGTACTTGCACTTTCCAAGCTTTTGTGAAGTGATAAGCAGCACGAATATCCATTGTCATATAAGCATCTAATTCACGTGTATTAGCGGCATCATCATAGGTTTTTCCAACTGCATATAAGCTTGTACCTACAGTAAATGTTTGAAACTGACGCTCTAAGTTAATATTCAGGCTTTCTTTAGGGCGACGAGGTAAGAGGTTGTCATTACTTTGATTAATGGGATCAATTAAAGTCAAATTAGCTTTCATATCCCATTGTGCAAAGCGGGTTTCTAAAATAGCTTCTAAACCACGAATTTGAGCAGATTCTAAATTACCAGGTGCAAAAATACTGGCATCATAAGCAATCAGTTCATCAATTTCAGTTTGATAAATATTGAGTGCCAAACGTCCCGAAGTTGTTTTCGCACTTAATCCAATTTCTACGCTGTGAGATTTTTCTGGTTTAAGATTGGGATTACCAAAATTAGGAAAATACAGTTCATTGAAAGTGGGAGCTTTGAATGCACTACCATAGTTAGCGCTGAATTGTATGTCATTATCAAAAGTATATCCCCAAGCAAGACTACCTGTCGTGTAATTTCCAAATTGGGCATTCTCATCATTGCGAAGACTGAATTGTAGCTTATGTTGGGCAAAATAGCCTAAATATTGCCCAAAAATACCTTTTTTATCACGCGAAGTCACGGGATAAAGGGTTGTTCCACCGACTTCATCATTTTGGTAATCCAAACCTAAAAGGACTAAATGATCTTCACCGAGTGCAATATCATTTTGTAGCCAAACAGTATCTCGTTGTGTTTCAAAGCGTGTACTAAAAACAGAATCTTTAAAATTATCTGAATCATCCCAGCTACGTCCTGCTTTCAGTGAAAGTGTCCAGTTTTCAGTGGGTAAAATACGAAAACCTGCGCCTAAAACTTGTTGCATTGTATCGCTTTGGTTTTGGAAAGTTCCATCAAAGTTACTTTCAGCTTCGGTGCGAAGCCAATGAATATCTATTTCAGCCTGATTACTAAAACGATAACCCGCACGTAATTGTCCAGAAAAATTTTGATATCCATCTTTATCAGGTTCATGGGTCCAACAGCCACCTACATTGGGTTCTCCAGTACAGCTATCAAATCCTTCAGTATCTACGCCACTCATATTTGCACTAAACCAACTTTGATCGCCACCGCCTGATAAGCCAAGTGTCGCTTGATAGGTGTTATCACTCCCACCACCTAAGCTAAAATTAGCTTTGACTTTCCCTTTACCTTTGCGGGTAAAGATTTGGATTACACCACCAATGGCTTCAGAGCCATATAAGCTAGAACGTGGACCACGTACAATTTCAATCCGTTCAATTTGGGTAATGGGGATATGTTCAAAAGCGGTGTTACCGAGTGTAGGACTGCCGACTTTAATCCCATCAATCAAGACTAAGACATGATCAGATTCTGTACCACGTAAGAAGACTGAGCTGCTTTGACCCAATCCACCGCTATTTGAAAGCGATAAACCAGGGACGCGACGTAATAATTCTGGTAACGACTGTGCTTGTTTGATTTGTTCGCGCTCAATGATGGTTATTGAGGCTAAAGAGTCTTCAGCGGTTTGTGCAATACGTTCAGCAGTGACAACTACTGTTGGTAAAGTACTATCTGCTGACGATAAGCTTGGTAAAGCAAACAGGGTGGCTGCTGCCATCCGTGTTAAACTGGAATGCATTAATTAAATTCTCTTACACGCACACCCGCATGTATTTAAAGTTGTCGATAACGTAAAGCCGGTCTCCGGACTTATAGAGGTGGATATGAAACAATATAACCTTCCCAAGTTCAGACTCAGTGGCTAAATAATATTGTTTCTACTCTATTTACCGTTGCGGGGGCAGTGACGGTTTTGCACCGTCTTCCCGTTCGCTTAACGTTAAAAACGTGTAATTTACCTTAATTTTCGCTTTAAGTCAAATATCATGATTGAACTTATCTTAGGAGGTGCGCGTTCAGGCAAAAGCCATTTCGCTGAACAATAGGCACTACAAAGCGGTTTAGAAGTTATCTATATCGCAACAGCAACAGCAAGTGATGCGGAAATGGCAGTACGTATCGCACATCACCAACAAGATCGCCCAGCACATTGGCGCACTGTTGAAACACCGCTATATTTAGCCCAAACTTTACACACTTATGCACATCCACAAGTTTGTTTATTGATTGATTGTTTAACACTGTGGTTAAATAATTGTCTATTTGATGATACCGTTTCCTGGAAAACACAACGGCAACTATTTTTAACACAACTTGCCGAATTGCCAGGAAAAAAGATTTTAGTGAGCAATGAAGTGGGGCAAGGTATTGTGCCCTTGAGTGCCGTTTCACGACAATTTGTAGATGAAAGTGGTCGTTTGCATCAAGATTTAGCCAATTTAGCTGATCAAGTTGTTTTCATGGTTGCTGGTTTGCCACAAGTTTTAAAAGGAAAATTATGATCACTTTACAAGAGAAAATTGATAATAAAACTAAACCTGTGGGTGCATTAGGTGAATTAGAAAAATTAGCAGAGCAAATTGGCAGAATTCAAAATACACTCAATCCTAAATTATCCAATCCGACTATTTTAGTTTTTGCAGGTGATCATGGCATACAAGGTGTCAGTGCTTATCCGTCAGAAGTCACCGCACAAATGGTACTTAATTTTTTACAAGGCGGTGCTGCGATTAATGTGTTTTGTCAACAACATAATATCGCGCTTGAAATTATTGATGCGGGTGTCAACTACGATTTTCCATCAACATCTCAATTAATTGATGCCAAAATTGCTAAAGGTACCCAAAATTATTTACATGCAAAAGCAATGACGATGGCTGAACTTACGCTTTGTTTTGAAAAATCAGAAAAAATTGTTGAAACAGTTTTTCAAGATGGCTGTAATATTATCGGTTTTGGAGAAATGGGGATTAGTAATACCTCTTCTGCTAGCTTAATCATGAGCCAATTATGTAGTATTCCTTTAGCACAATGCGTGGGTAGAGGAACAGGATTGAATGATGAGCAAGTGCAAAAAAAATTAGAACAACTCACACAAGCACAAAATCACCATAAAAATGTGACTGGAGCTAAAAACATTCTAGCCACTTATGGTGGTTTTGAAATTGCACAAATTTGTGGCGCAATGTTAGCTGCCTATCAGAAAAATATGCTTTTGATGATTGATGGATTTATTGCATCCACCGCTTTTTTAGTCGCTCAACAGATTAAGCCGACTATTCAAGATAATGCCATTTTTTGTCATTTATCTGGTGAACAGGGGCATAAATTACTCTTGGATTATTTAAACGCTACCCCCTTATTACAACTTCGTATGCGTTTAGGAGAAGGCACTGGTTGCGCCGTCGCCTATCCAATTATTAACCTTTCTGTCGCTTTTCTAAATCAGATGGCGAGCTTTGACAGTGCTGGTGTGAGCAAATGCTAAAAAATGAAATTCAATATTTTTTTGCCGCTTTGAGTTTTTACACGAGAATTCCTTGCACTTGTGATAATGTATTCAAAAAATCACTCAAATATTTCCCCTTAATTGGTGGAATAATTGGGGGAATTGGTGTGGTGACGTTGTTAATTTTTAACAGTATTTTACCTTTATCCGTTAGTATCGTACTTTCTATGGCAGCCACAATTTATGCTAGCGGTGCTTTACATGAAGACGGATTTACGGATACTTGTGATGCTTTTGGCGGTGGCTGGCGCAAAGAACAAATTTTCTCTATTATGAAAGACAGCCGTATTGGTGCGTATGGCACAGTGGGGATTATTGTTTTATTAAGTTTAAAAGGGATAACCTTATATGAAATTGGTTTATATTCATTGCCGATTTTATTAGTGACTTATTTCAATGCTCATATTGTCAGCCGATTTATGACCATATTGTTAATTCAAAATCACGACTATGTTCAAAAAATTGAAAACAGTAAATCCAAAGAAATTGTCGCTTTAAGTTTAGGAGAGCTTTTATACAGTAGCCTTTTTATGTTATTAGCAGCCTCACTGTTTAATTCTATCTTACTCTATGCTTATCTTATCGCTTATCTTGCACAAGTGTATTTAGGCTATTATTTTCAGAAACGTATTGGTGGTTATACAGGAGATTGTTTAGGGGCAACCCAACAAATAACTGAAGTTATTTTTTATCTTGGAGTATTAGCCTTATGCAAGTTCATTTAATTCGCCATACACGCCTTGATATTGCTGAAAATATTTGTTATGGACAAAGTGAAGTGCCCCTAGCTTCATCATTTTTGACAGAAAAAAATTTAATCTTGAAGCAATTATACTCCAAATATGATGCTGTATTTAGCAGTCCATTATCACGTTGCACTCAATTAGCTCAAGAAATACCGACTGATTTTTATCAAGAATCTGCCCGTTTATTAGAACTCAATTTTGGTGCATGGGAAGGCAAAAATTGGAATGACATTGCGCCTGATGAATTGAATTTATGGATGAGTGATTTTGTAAATATTAAGCTTGGAGAAAGTTTTATTAATATGTATCACCGTGTTGTTGGCTTTATTGAGGAATTATTAGCCAAAGATTATCAAAAAGTAGCGATTGTCACTCATGCGGGTGTCATTCGTATTTTTTTTGCATGGCTATTAGAGATCCCATTGAAAAATATCTTTAGACTTCAGATCGGTTATGGTGATATTTATACACTTAATTTAAATCTACAAAAAGATTATTGTTCTATAAACCTATAGAACTATTTATAAGTCATTGATTTTTTGATAATAAAGCAGGAACTATGCTATGTTTCGGAATTGCGGCAATTATGCTTTTTAAGGCTGTTTCTTGATAATCCACCTCATTCATATCACCATCTAATGAGTCTTCAATGAAATTTAACCACTTTCTAATTGGTAGGCAAATTATCTTGCCCACCATTTCAAAAATATCCATTACATCAATGAAATTTTCAAAA
>DAOVTJ010000060.1 GCA_030633165.1 Thiomargarita sp.
AACGGCGACGACGGGTAAGCCAAAATATTATTCAGGATATACATGATAGCTATTGGCGTGCGGTGGCAGCTCAACGTTTACTCGGACCTATTGAGACTTTACTGAAAACAGCACAAGAAGCACGAGAACGTTCTCGCATTATGGAAGCACAAGGGTTACAAAACCCAGAAATCGCACTCACTTATCGAAAGCGTTTATTGGAAACAATCCGACAATTACTCACACTTCAAGAAGAACTTACCTTAGCTAAAGACCAGTTAGCTGCCTTGATAAATTTAGCACCTGGCACTTCTTATGAGGTTTATATGCCTCAAGAAAGTTATATAATACCTCATTTATCCACATCTTTGGAAAAATTGGAATTTCAAGCTTTATTAAATCAGCCTGAATTACGTGAAGAACATTATCTCAAACGAGTGACTCAATTGGAAGTAAAAAAAGCTTTTAGACGGATGTTTCCAGGTATAGAATTTTCTGTTGGCACAGAGTATAATACTAATAGTTTCTTATATAATAATAGTTGGGCACAAGCAGGTTTACGTGTGACCTGGAATTTATTAAATGTCTTTACAGGTGGTCCTGCTGCTAAAAAGGAAGCAGAATCGCATGTTATTCTAGCTGATCATCGACGTATGGCTTTGAGTATGGCGATTCTTACTCAGGTCTGGGTATCTTATCACCGTTATAGATTAGCATTAAAAGATTTTAAACTGGCAAGTGAATTGTATTCAGTAAATGATAAGCTTAATCAATTAATGACTATAGCACAACGGAGCAACATTCGGAGTGAATTGGATGTTGTTTTCACACAAGTTCAAGCCTTATTTTCTCGTATGAGTAAAGAAGTGGCTTATGCAGAATTACAATCAGCACTAGCTAAAATTAATCATGTTGTGGGAATCGATACTTTACCAGATACAATAACACCCACTGAGTTACTAACATCGAAAGAAACCGAAAAATATATCAAAAATGCAGATGAACCGAAGTTAGTAAAAGAATTACCTGTATTAACAAAAACGATAGAAGAACAACTCAACAAACCAGAAGTCAAGAAAAAGAAAGTTATGGAAAAACAACTCAATAAACCAGAAATCAAGAAAAATGTTACACATTAATACCCTTTCTATTAAATATTGGATTATTGGGTATTTCTTATTTGGTGCTTATGCTTTTGCTGAAGAAACGCCTGAAACAGCAATTACTAGAGGTTTATTAGTGGCACGTACTGAAACTACACTCTCTAGTCAATTAAGTGCGCGTATAGAAAAAATTAGTGTTAAAGATGGCAATAGTTTTAGGCGTTGGCGTACTTTGATTAAATTTGATTGTCGCTTGTATGAGGCTCAGTTGAATAAGGTAAAAGCCCAATTATTAGCATCTGAAAAAACGTTATCTGCTAATCTTAAATTACAAGATTTTCAAGCAATTAGTCATTTAGAAGTTGCCGTCTCTGAAGCAGAGGTGAGTAAAGCAAAGGCAGATGTTGCTCTCAATAAAATTAGAGTCAGCTTTTGTGAAATAAACGCCCCTTTTCATGGGCGTGTTGTCAAACTACATGTCGCCCCTTATGCAAGTGTTTCACCAGGTGACCCTTTGATAGAAATTTTAGATGATAGTCGCTTAGAAATGCAGCTTCATATCCCATCACGCTGGTTATTATGGGTTCGTACCAAGACAAAATTTAAGGTTCATATTGATGAAACTGGTCGAACTTATCGCGCAAAAGTCATTCGGCTTGGCGCAAAAGTTGATCCTGTTAGTCAAACCCTTGCCATCACAGCAGCGATAATAGATAAGGATAGACATTTACTCGCTGGTATGAGCGGTGTCGCACATTTTACAATGCCTTCTAAATAAAAAATATGACAGGTTTTTAAAACCTGTCACATTTGTCATTTTCACCTATTCCACTGTCTTTTATGAATACCCCTCAATCTAATCCACAATTGGTTGCCCTAAGTACATTATTACAATTAGAAAAAGATGCACGTCATGCTGAATCACCAACAGAATTTGGGTTTATTGTTGTTAATGATACTCATCGTCTTTGTCCATACGATCAAGCTGTACAATGTATTATTAAATCATCAGGGAATATAAAAATTGTATCTGTCTCAGGTGTTGCCACCATAGATGCTAATGCACCAATGATTCAGTGGCTTAGAATATTACTCAAACATTATGTCAAGGATAGTGAAAAAGTTCGGAAAATTCAGGTGATTCAAGCAGAAGAATTGCCCACTTCATTGAAAAGTGGATGGAAAACATGGTCACAAGGACAAGCCTTATGGTGTCCTTTTATTCATACTCAAGAAGGCACTGTGGAAAGTGGCTTGTTGTTATTTCGCAAAAGGACTTGGTTAGATGCTGAAAAGACAATTTTGGGATACTTAATGGATGGTTATGCGCATGCATGGTATGCCTTACATGGTACACGTACACATCGAAGACCATTACGACGTTGGCTAATTTGGATATTAATCATTTGTAGCATAGCTGGTGCTTTATTGATATCTATTCGAGAATCGGTATTAGCACCTGCTGAAGTGATTGCACAATCACCGCTTGTTGTCACTGCACCAATAGAAGGCGCAATTAAACAGATGTATGTTCAACCTAATCAACCGATTGAAATAGGACAAAAACTGTTTAGTTTGGATGATACTGTACAAAAAAATCGTTATATTATCGCTAAAGAAAATTTAGCCGTTGCACAAGTAGATTTATTACGTGTGGAACAGAAAGCTTTTTTTGATCCTAAGAGTAAAGCCGAAATTGCATTATTACGCGCTCAAGTGAAAAAAAGTGAAGCCGAATTGAAATATGTGGCAGATGTTTTGGAACGATTAGAAGTACGTGCTGAACAGGCGGGTATTGCCATATTTGCAGATGTTAATGATTGGATTGGTAAACCTGTGAGAGTGGGTGAAAAGGTTATGATTTTAGCTAAACCTGAATTGACGGAGATTAAAATGTGGATTTCAGTTGCAGATGCGATTAATCTCGAACCAGAAACAACTGTATTATTATTTCTTAACACAAATCCCACACACCCATTAGATGCCTTTCTCTATCAAACAAGCTATGAAGCCGAATTAACGCCTGAAGGTTGGTTAGCTTTTCGAGCTAAAGCAAAATTTCGTCATCAAGGCTCTCTTACCAGAATTGTAATGAAAGGAACAGCTAAAATTTATGTAAAAGAAGTCAAATTGTATTACTATTTACTGCGACGCCCTTGGGCAACCGTGCGACAATATTTAGGCTTATAACATTATGCCTGTATTACAACAAAAAGAACCGCCTCAAGAAAAACCTTTGCCAGCATTACGTGCGAATTTAAATTTTTATCCAAGTGCACGAACAAGCACAGGGGCACCCACTTGGGTTATTTATGATCCTATACGGCATTCTTATTTTAATATTGGGCGTTTAGAATTTGAAATGTTATCTCGTTGGGCAACAGCACAAAGTATGGAAGTGCTGATTGCACAAATTAATCAAAAAACAAGCTTGTATCTCTCTACTGAAACCTTAGAAGCTTTAATAAAATTCTTATCTATTAATCAATTATTAAAACCCCAAGGTTCAGAGGCGATCAAACAGTTGATTAAGCTTGAAGCACAATCTCATAAATCTATTGCTGCTTGGCTTTTGCACCACTACTTATTTTTTCGTATTCCGCTTGTAAGTCCTGATCGTTTTCTTAATAGGACTTTGCCTTTAGTACGTTTCTTTTTCACACCCACTTTTGCCATGATATTAGGAATCTGTGCCATCTTTGGCATTTATATGATTTCACGTCAAATCTCAGTTTTTTTCAGTACATTTTCTTATTTTTTCTCGATAGAAGGTCTTTTGATTTTTGCAGGCGCATTAATGTTTGCTAAAGTGATTCATGAACTTGGACATGCTTATACGGCTAAACGTTATGGTCTTCGTATATCAACCATGGGTGTTGCTTTCTTAGTGATGTGGCCAGTTTTATACACAGATACCTCTGATGCTTGGAAATTGACTTCTCACCGTCAACGCATGTGGATAGATGCAGCCGGTGTTATTGTAGAATTAGAATTAGCGATATTTGCTACGGTGTTATGGAACTTTTTACCAGATGGACCATTTCGTAGCGCGATGTTTATGTTAGCAGTCACGACTTGGGCTATGACTTTGTTAGTGAATATGAATATTTTTATGCGTTTTGATGGTTACTATCTGCTGAGTGACTATCTTGGTGTGAATAATCTTCAAGATCGAAGTTTTGCCTTGGGACGGTGGTGGTTACGAGAAAAAATATTTTGTTTTGGTGACCCACTGCCTGAACGTTTTTCTCCTCGTCAACAGCGTTTTATGATATTTTATGCTTATGGGACGTGGCTTTATCGCCTGATATTATTTCTCGGTATTGCATTGATAGTCTATTTTTTATTTTTTAAGATATTGGGTATATTCTTGATGATGGTAGAAATTATCTGGTTTATTATTCGACCCATTTATCGAGAATTTAGTTATTGGCTAACACGGCGATCAGATATGCATTTGAATAGAAATACTCTATTTTCTTTAATATTACTACTATTAGGTATTGCTTTAATTGTGATTCCTTGGAAAAATACATTTAAAGCGCCTGCGATTTATCGCACTCAGGTACATCAAAGTATTTATGCTCCGAAAGCGGCACGTATTTTAGAAATAAAAATCAATTCTGGTCAAATAGTCGCAACTGGTGAGACATTATTTGTGCTAGAAGATCCAGATATTCAATATCACTTAAAGGCGGCACAACAAAGAGAAAAACTGTTAAAATTACAATTATCTCTTCAACCGACAGCTCGCATCTATTTAGAACAATCTCATGTTTTACAACAACAATTATTAGAAATACAAGCCGAAATACAAGGTTATAAAGCACAAGAAGAACAATTACATATCAAAGCACCCTTTTCAGGTGAAATTGTTTCTGTTGCTGATAGTTTGCGAAAAGGACGTTGGATTAATTCTGATTTAATACTTGCGCGATTGGTTAATAAACAAAATACCCAAATTATTGCTTATGTGAATGAAAAATATTTATATAATATAAGTCTTGGCACAAAAGGGCGTTTTTATCCTGATGCCCCTGATGAATTATCGAAGGATGTTAAAATCATCACAATAGATTCAGCCAATATAGTGCAATTACAAGCCAGTGATTATTATGTTGCCTCTATTTATGAGGGACAAATGCCAGTACGAGAATCTGTTAATAATCATTTAGTTCCTCAAGAAGCTAGCTATCGGGTTTACTTATCCACTTCTCAGCAAACTGAGATACCACAACGTGTATATCCAGGTACAGTCGTATTAGAAGTAAATGAAAAAAAATCACTCATTCAAGTCGCTTGGACGCTTATTAATACCGTTTTGATTAGAGAAAGTGGATTTTAACGACAGTCTTTTTGAAAAAATTGCGTTTCTACTGTTGTTAAGGGTTTTAGTCCAATGGATAATTGTGTGAGAAGACTTGAACAATTACAATCATCACAGGTTTGAGGTATATATTGTATCTCCGCTTCCCCAATGGTAGCCGCTAATAATTGTTGATTTAATTGAGCGATAGTGGGCGAATATGGGTTCACTCTTTTTAAGCCTGCAATATAATTCTTCATTTTATCCAATTTATTCAAATGTAGAGCCGTTTTTGCCCAATCCGCATAACGTGTTTCAAGAGTTTTCAAACCCTTGACAGCATCACGATTAGCTGGATTCTTTTCTAAAACCTCTTGATAACATGCCAATGCAGTCCCTGGATATCCTGTTGTGAGACGATTAGCATCATAATGTCTTTGACATTCTTCTAGTAAGTGTTCTATTTCTTGAGTATTTTGTTCAGGTTGTGGTGTTGACCAAGCAATATACGCTGGTGAACGTGTTTCACGTGCAGTTGTTAAGATTTCTTCAATTCTAATTTCACTCATCGGATCAACAGGAACATTTTTAATTGTCATTAATGCTAAAGCTTCATTGAGGTGATATCTCAATAAGTTTTTTTGCACAATAGGCATTTCAAGGATTTCTCTTTGTAAGAGTGGCGCGATTATCAGTTGAGTCAGCCTTTTCACAATGTTTTCCTGATTTAAAGCAGTGAGATCGGCAATAATGCTTTTAACTTCTTGGTGAAGATTTAAACGTTTTTCAAGTCTATCCCGTTGTTTTGAAGGCATCACGATTAAATTTTGCCAATCTAATAGCATTTTTTCTGCACGAACATAATTTTTTTCTGTCAAAGCTTGCTTGATTTCATCGGCATACAAAGTTGGTAAATTAGGATCTGTTGGCAAATAATGATCAATGCCAACATGTTCAATTTTTTGACGTGCTTCTACCATACAATGCGTTCTTTCAAGCAACGGTGCCTGTGTTTTTTCCAAACATCTCATATAATCTTGAATTAAAAAGGCTAATCGCTCTTTTTTTCGGTTTTTGAGCTCGTCATATTTTTTATGAAGAACCTTAGATTTGGGATATTTAGTCTTAAATTTATCTAATAAGGAAAAAGCTTGAACAAAATTATCGCCCTCAATTTCAATCTCTATTTGATGAAAATAATGCGTGATTAATGCCTGATAAACCTGTTGTTCTTGAAAAATTTCATTTTCAATACTATTTTCATAAATGTTTGATATTGCTGAAATGGGATCTAACACTTGTTGAATATAATTGTGAATTAAGGCTTTTTTGATCCCACTATTTTCGAGAAGAATTTGTTTTTGGGTAAAAAGCGCGGAATGCTCAAATGTTTTAATAGCAGCTTGATTGTTTTGTAAAATGCCTGTAATAATAGGTTGATAATCTTGTTTTTGCCCAAATTGTTGCATACCATAAATTATCGCTATCGTGATAGCTGACAAGAACACAGCAAATAGTGCCATTAAAATTATTTTATTTGGTTTCATCTGTTCATTCTTCTGTTATAGTAGGTTTAAATTAATTATAACATCAAAGAAATAGGCATATTACTATTTAATATGATAGAGTGACTATTCAACAGCTTAGAGAGACAAGAATGAAAGCACGTGTCAAATGGATTGAAAATGCTTGCCTGATAGGGGAGGCAGATAGTGGTCATGGTGTTGTAATAGATGGCGCCGCGGAAATTGGAGGGCGTAATTTAGGCATCCGTCCCATGGAAATGATATTAATGGGCTTGGGCGGTTGCACCGCGATGGATGTTTTAAATATTCTCAAAAAAAAGCGACAAAATATCACTGATTGTGTGATAGAAGTGGAAGGGCAGCGTTGTGATGATTATCCAAGAGTCTTTACAACACTTCATATTCATTTTATAATTAAAGGGTCTAATTTAAAAGAGAATCATCTCAAACAGGCTATTGACTTGTCTGCTGAAAAATATTGCTCAGTTTCAGCCATGTTAGGTGAAACTGCAAAAATTACTTATGATTATGAAATCATTGAATAAAATGAGAACTTAGTTGTATAAATAAAATTTTATCATTTTTTTGCTTGACAACTTTTTTCTATTTTGTCATAATGAGAAAAAATGTGGCTATGTAGCTCAGCTGGTTAGAGCGCGGCATTCATAATGCTGAGGTCGGTGGTTCAAGTCCACTCATAGCTACCATATCATTTTTGAACTCGTAAATTGCGAATTATCCTATTGGCTATGTAGCTCAGCTGGTTAGAGCGCGGCATTCATAATGCTGAGGTCGGTGGTTCAAGTCCACTCATAGCTACTCTCTTTTCCCCTCTCCTTGAATCATGCTCTCCTCTTTTTTCAGTTATATTTACCCTATTTTTGAGGTGTGTAATAATGTTTTGTATGATGCAAGGTGACACACCGTACAAAATATTCTTGATACCATGAAAAAAACCGAATTACTCTCTCCAGCAGGCACCCTTAAAAATATGCATTACGCTTTTGCCTATGGGGCAGATGCGGTTTATGCTGGGCAACCACGTTATAGTCTACGTGTGCGCGAAAATGATTTTAATAAACTTGAAAATTTACAAGAAGCCATCAATAAGACGCATGCTCTTCATAAAAAAATTTATGTAGCGACCAATATTTTGCCCCATAATGCCAAAATAAAAACCTTTATTGCTGATATCACTCCTGTAATTGATATGCAACCTGATGCGTTAATCATGGCAGATCCTGGTTTAATTATGCTTGTGCGTGAACGGTGGCCTCAAATGGATATTCATTTATCGGTACAAGCCAATGCAAATAATTATGCAACCGTAAAATTTTGGCAAAATATTGGATTAACGCGTATTATCTTATCACGTGAACTGTCATTAGATGAAATCGCTGAAATTCGTCAACACTGTCCTGATATAGAATTAGAAGTTTTTATACATGGTGCTTTATGTATCGCTTATTCTGGACGGTGTTTGTTATCTGGCTATATGAATCACCGCGACGCTAATCAGGGGAGTTGTACCAATGCATGTCGTTGGAATTATACCGTTTTAGAAGAAAAAGAACGTGCTGGAGAGTATATGCCCATATTTGAAGATGAACATGGGACTTATATTATGAATTCAAAAGATTTACGTGCTGTACAACATGTTAGCCGTTTAATAGATATTGGAGTAGATTGTCTCAAAATTGAGGGACGCACTAAGTCACATTACTATACAGCACGCACAGCACAAGTTTATCGTAAAGCCATTGATAATGCAGAACAGCCTTTTGATACAAAATTAATGACAGAATTAGAAATGTTAGCTAATAGAGGTTATACAGAAGGCTTTTTTCGACGCCATTCTCCTTCAGAAACTCAAAATTACTCATCTAATGCGTCAAGTAGTTTACGTCAACATTTTGTGGGAGAAGTCATCGCTTATGATAATGGACTATTAATTGATGTCAAAAATCGTTTTTGTCTCGGTGACCAATTAGAATTGATCCGTCCTCAAGGAAACTTGCGTTTTACACTTGAACATCTTGAAAATCAACAGGGTGAAAAAATTACTGTTGCGCCTGGTTCAGGACATATCGTACGTATTCAAGCACCAGTACAAGAAGAAATTAAATATGGCTTAATACTCAAACATTAAAAAATAGGTCAAATAAATAAAGTATGGAAAATGTTTCACAAGAAATATTAGAACAAGCCATCCTATTCAAAGGATCAAAAAAATGGTTAGAAAAACAAAAATTTGAAGATGGGAGTGTTGTATTTCATGAAGGAGATGTTGCTGATCGGTTTTATCTTATACTTTCTGGTATCGCATGCTTAACAAAAAAAACTGCTAATGAAGAAAAACTATTAGCTCGTTTAGATGGTGGTCATTATTTTGGTGTTTTAGCACTAATTCGCAATAAACCACGTTTTGCCACCGTCCGTGCTGAAGGCACATTGCACGTTGCGACGTTAAGCAGTGAAAAATTTTTATCACTTTATGATGAATCACCTGAATTACGCGAACAAATAGCGCATCTAAATGGCATTTATCAACGACCTTGGCAAGGTGGTATTTTAACGCTCCAAGCAGGTGAGTTTATGGGGCTACCTAGTCTCACCGCGATGTGCCATTTTTCCAATGGGTCCAAGATTTCTTCAACAAAAGTGACAGGAAAACCCATTTTTAGCATGAAACGGGTGGGAGAAGCGGATGTTCCCCCCTTAATCTATAAACACAATAATATTCAACGTGAATTATTTCTTAAAAAAAGAAAAGTAGCAGGTATTACAGCGATAGGAGAATGGCCTGATTTAGGACGTGTTCATACATTAATTACACAAAAAAAACGGATCTGGCCATGGCAATTAGCCTTATTTCGTCAAACAGGTGAGATTTGGTTAGAACCAGAACGTGATAGTTTCAAAGACACAGCCATTATTTGTCAATGTGCTCATGTCACACGTGGAGAATTAAATGAGGCAATCGCAAAGGGTTACGATACCATTGAAAAATTAGCAAAATATACCTCAGCTTCACAAATTTGTGGCTCCTGTACTCCAAAATTAGCTGAATTCGTAGGAGATACTAATCTAGAACAGGCAGAGTTGAAAGAAGTCATCCCTGTTACTGAGAATATTAAATCATTTCGTTTTTATACCAAAAATATCATAAACTCTCTTCCTGGACAACATATTTGTATTGAAACTAAAATTGCAGAAAATTGGATACAACGATTTTATACCCTAACATCACCTGCTAATCAACAAGATTATTATGAAATTACGGTAAAACGAGAAAGATACGGTTTATTTTCGAGATGGCTCCACGATAAAATGACTGCCAATTCATATATTCGGCTGTCTAAACCTAAAGGCATATATTATCTCCCTTTAGATTCTCAAACACCAGTTGTGTGTTTTGCTGCAGGGATTGGAATAACACCCGCTCTCTCCATGTTACGTACATTACATCAAATAAAGAGTCACCGTATTCTTTATATTGATTATAGTGCTAAAACCCATGATAAATTAGCCTATCTTACCGAATTAATAGAAGTCGCAAAACAACATAACAATATTCATCTCAATTTTCGGGCTACCAAGACACAAGGTCATCTTCAATATAATGAAGTCAAACAAATTGTTCAAAAATATCCGAAAGCGACATTTTATATTTGTGGACCTAAAGCATTTGAAGAAACATTACTCATCTATTTGAATGGTTCCCATGTTCTCTCAGAACAAGTGGCAATTGAAGATTTTTCCCCAAGTCATGTTACCAAAACCAAACTTAAAGGGAGAGCAAATCTATTATTGGGTTCAGTATTAAGCTTTTGTTTAGTCCTTTTATTTACACTTATAGGCTATTTATTTAATGAAGAAATTTATTGGCAATTGGAAAAATTATGGCTTAATGATACGTTGAAACCTCAGACAGGCTATAGTTTAGTCTTTTTGACGGTGATTATGATGATGCTATCAATTCGTAAACGGTGGCAACATATTATTCGTTTTGGTGATTTGGCACTGTGGCAGCTTATACATATAATAACGGGTTTATTAGCCTTATGTATTTTATTTCTGCATACTGGCTTCTTGTGGGGAACAAATTTTCATTTATTATTAATGTTAAATTTTTTAGGTGCATTATTTATAGGCTCATGGCTGGGTATTTTAAATTATATTGAAAAGCCACTTTCAACAGCTCAGTTCAAAGACGGGCTAACAATGACACATATTGCCCTTTTTTGGCCTTTACCCGCCTTGCTTGGCATTCATATTTTTTTAGCCTACTATTAAAAAACAGATGACAGAAAAACTTTTATTATGGTTTTGGATGAATAGTAAAAGACTCATCCTATGGTCAAGTTGGATATTGGTCACTTTGATATTGCTGATTTTATTTTTCGACTCTTTTTTAGGCACAGATCAAACATTCCTTTTGCCTGGAAAAACCACAGATGGTCATTATCAAATTGAACAAAAATGCGAACGGTGTCATACACCTTTTAATGGTATTAAAGAAAAGGCTTGTTTAGAATGTCATGAAAATACCTTAGAAGATTCACATTCTAAAGATAAATTAGCAGAAACTGAAATGACTTATACCCAAAAATGCTATTATTGTCATCCTCCGCATCGTGACAATATAGCGCGTAAAATGGGTGTGACCATATCTAGCAATTTCTGTAAAGATTGTCATCAAAATATTGCCGAAGAACGCCCTAGTCATGATAATATAAGCTTTCAAACTTGTGATAATTGTCATAATTATCATGATAATACTGCCCTAAATGAAAAATTTTTAGCTAATAATCTACACCAATTTAATACATTTGAAATATCTGAAATACCCCAACGTAATTTTCTCGAGATTTATCGGAAAAATCCAAAATATCCTGTTATACCTCTAACTATGAAAGATCATGATGCGCCAGAAGGCGGATATAGCTATCGTGGGAGAGATTGGGAAGGCACAAGCCATGCGAAAGTAGGTGTTAATTGTATGCCTTGTCACACAGAACCTGAAACAGAAAATACTTGGATAGATAGTGCAGATCACCGTGTTTGTGAAGATTGTCATGAATTAGAAGTTGCAGGATTTCTACAAGGAAAACATGGTATACGTATAGCAGAAGGCTTATCTCCCATGACGACAGATCAAGCAAGACTCGCAATGAAACCCATTCATAAAGCCTTAAATTGTCAATCTTGCCACGAAGCG
>DAOVTJ010000116.1 GCA_030633165.1 Thiomargarita sp.
AAGAAATTTCCGTACCTGAAAGTAAGGTAAAAGCTGCCATCATGTTACTTGATGAAGGTGCAACGGTGCCCTTTATCGCCCGTTATCGTAAAGAAGTAACGGGCGGCTTAGATGACACCCAACTGCGTACTTTAGAAGAACGATTACGCTATCTAAGTGAGCTGGATGAACGACGAGAGGTGATTTTAAATAATATTCGAGGGTTGGAAAAACTGACGCCCGAATTAGAAATGGCGATTAATGAAGCAGAGACTAAAACTAGCCTCGAAGATTTATATTTGCCTTATAGACCTAAACGCCATTCAAAAGCTAAAATTGCTAAAGAGGCAGGGCTTGAACCTTTAGCATTGGATTTATTAAGTAATCCAACATTGCAACCTGAAGAAGCCGCGACTGCCTATATTAATGCTGATAAGAAGATTGAAAATAGCACACAAGCTTTAGATGGTGCACGAAAGATTTTGATGGAAAAATTTTCAGAAGTCGCCGAAGTGTTGGAAGATTTACGCCAATACATTTGAGATAATGCCGATTTCGTCTCTAAAGTGGCAGAGGATAAGGAAGAAAAAGGGGCAAATTTTTCTGATTATTTTGATTTTCATGAACCCTTGAAAAAGGTGCCTTCTCACCGTGCTTTAGCCATGTTTCGTGGACGTGATCTCCGTTTATTACGATTAAGTTTAGCTGTTTTAAATGAAGAGAAGACAGAAGATATTTCTGCCCAATATTGTGAGGGCAAAATTATACAATATTTCAAAATTGTAAATGAAGAACGTCCAGCAGATGCTTGGTTATTGGAAACAGTCGCTTTAGCTTGGCGTTCAAAAATTCGCCCCCATTTGGATGCTCAATTACTAACAGGCGTGCGTGATACCGCAGAACATGAAGCCATTCAGGTTTTTGCAAGTAATTTACATGATCTCTTATTAGCCGCACCCGCAGGACAACGAGCGACTCTTGGATTAGATCCTGGTATACGCACTGGTGTTAAAGTTGCTGTTGTAGATAATACAGGTAAATTGGTTGATACAGCGACCATTTATCCCCACCAGCCGAAAAGACAATGGCAAGCCTCTATCGACAAGTTGGCAGAGTTAGCACGTCAACATAAAGTTGAATTGGTTAGTATTGGTAATGGCACAGCGTCACGAGAAACTGACAAATTAGTGGCAGATTTGATGAAACAACATCCTGATTTAGCTTTATCCAGATTAGTTATTTCAGAAGCAGGTGCCTCTGTTTATTCAGCATCAAAACTTGCTGCTGAAGAATTTCCTGATGTTGATGTTTCAATACGTGGTGCAGTGTCCATTGCCAGACGTTTACAAGATCCACTCGCCGAATTGGTGAAAATTGAGCCTAAATCTATTGGGGTAGGTCAATATCAACATGATGTCAATAAAACCCATTTGGCACGAAGTCTTGAAGCGGTGGTAGAAGATTGTGTGAATGCTGTCGGTGTAGATGTAAATACGGCTTCTATTTCTTTATTGAAGCATGTTTCAGGCTTAAATGCGGGTTTAGCGCGCAATATCGTGGCATTTCGTGATGAACATGGCAGTTTTCTTAATAGTGATACTTTAAAGGAAATTCCTCGTTTAGGTCAAAAGAGCTTTGAACAAGCAGCAGGTTTTTTACGAATCGTAAATGGTGATAATCCTTTAGATGCTTCTGCTGTCCACCCTGAAGCTTATCCTGTTGTGGAACGTATTCTCGCCAAAACCAATAAACCTATTAAATCTTTAATAGGTAATAGCACATTTTTACGGGATCTCAATCCAGAAGACTACACCGATGATAATTTTGGTGTGCCTACGGTGACAGATATTTTACGTGAATTGGAAAAACCAGGACGAGATCCACGCCCTGAGTTCAAAACCCCTACCTTTAAAGAAGGTGTTGAAAAGCTTGAAGATCTTGAAGCTGATATGATTTTAGAAGGGGTTATCACTAATGTGGCGAATTTTGGTGCATTTGTAGATATTGGGGTGCATCATGATGGTTTGGTACATATTTCTGCCTTATCAAATAGTTATATCAAGGATCCGCGTGAAGTGGTAAAAACTGGCGATGTGGTAAAAGTAAAGGTGTTAGAAATTGATTTGAAACGGGGACGTGTGGCTTTAAGCATGTGTTTAGAGGATAAAAAACGGGAACGACCTGCTGGCAACAAAAGAGATGCTTCTCGTAAAAGACCACAAAAGCGGGGCAAAAAGCCAGCTTCAAGACGTAATAATACAGCAGGAAATGCGCCTATGCCACCTGGTTTTGGTGGCATTATGGCGGAAGCCTTTGCAAATGCACGTAAAAATTAATTTTTATGTGCAGTTTTGAGATATTTCTTTAACCAAAGCAGGACCGCGATAAATCAAACCTGTGTAAATTTGCACTAAACTGGCACCGGCTTGAATTTTTTCTTGTGCATCAGCAACACTCATCACGCCTCCTGCTGCAATGATGGGAATTTTGCCTTGCAATATCGCACTTAATTGTTGCACCACTTTGGTGCTACATTGTGATAACGGTGCACCGCTCAAGCCGCCCTTTTCATCAGCATTAGCTAAGGTTTCTACGCCTACTCGTGATAATGTTGTATTGGTAGCAATGACACCATCTATGTTATAAGTCAACAATTTGTTGGCAATGGTTTTTAACTCTGCCTCAGTCAAATCAGGCGCAATTTTGAGAAGCAATGGTACATATTTATTATGTTGTTTAGCTAATTCTTGTTGCGCTTGTTTCAATGTCTTTAATAAATGGTCTAATTCTTCTGCCTGTTGTAATTGCCGCAATCCTGGCGTGTTAGGAGAAGAAATATTGATTGTGACATAATCCGCATAATTATAGACTTTATGTAAGCCGATTAAATAATCCTCTACTGCCTTATTTAAAGGCGTATCAAAGTTTTTTCCAATATTAATCCCCAATATGCCATTAAAATGCGCTTTTTGAACATTTTTTAGGAGCTGATCCACACCTTGATTATTAAAGCCCATACGATTAATAATCGCTTGCGCGGTGGGTAAACGAAATAAACGGGGTTTAGGATTACCTGCTTGCGGACGTGGTGTGACGGTGCCTACTTCAATAAATCCAAATCCCAAAGCGGCTAGGCTATCAATATATTGACCATTTTTATCCATTCCTGCAGCAAGTCCAACAACATTAGGAAAATTCAATCCCATAACGGTACGAGGCGATTGAGTGGTTTGACCAAAAATGAGTCTATCTAATTTAATAGTGTAAAGTGTTTTGAGAGCATGTAAAGTTAAATAATGGGCAGTTTCAGGGGGTAATTTGAAGAGTAAGGGGCGAAATGCTGTGTATATCATATTTTAAGGTAATAAATTTAGCTGAGCCAACATAGAATAAAAAGGTAGCAAGATTGTGTCATGTTTTTCATACAGTTCATTGGTTTTTTCTATATCATGCACGACTTTTTGTCTAATGCGCATTAATTTTTCATTGTTTAAGTCTAATAGTTCTATCATATACTCTGCTTTTTCAAATTTCTCTGTTCCTTTCTTATCCTTAGGTAGCATTTCCAGCTCTAACTCATCATAAATAAAATAGTCTTCTATATCTTGAACTTCAATGGGATTTAAGAAATATTCTTCATCATATTCATTAGCTTTCCTATGTTCACAAAATTCTTTTTTGGGTTGTTCATTTGTTTGGGGAATCTTACAATCAAAGCCTTCACAAGAAATAGATAAATTACAATAGTCAAAAGTTAAGTCTGAATAGAGTGATCTTGGACGAATATGTTCAATATGGGAGCGAATATGTGTATTACATTCTTTTTCTGTTTTTAGAATTAATTGCTGTTGACAATAAATACATAAACCACCTTGTTCTTGATGTAAATGTTGATGAAGCTTTAATTTGTTCTTGCCAGAAAATTCATCCCATTCCGAAGGGTGAGCATTGTTGATATAGTTATCAAAATCTTGACAACAATGAGATTTATCGATATAACGCATATTCATTATCCTGCTTGTATGATGTTGATTTTATGTATAATACGCATGATAATAGGGTCAGAACGACCTAAATCCTCAATCAATGACTCAATCATCTCCTCATTTTTCGGCTCATTTATTTTGTCAGGCTGCGATCTTAAGAGATCAATAACCTTTTTAATTCGCTCTTGGGTTTCCAAATCCCTTAGCGGTGTTCCCATAATTTCATCTAAGATGTCATTAGGTTCATTGCCTCGCGTATGTAAGCTTTCCTTTTGTGCATTAAAACATTCAACTGTTTTTTCCTTGTCATTAATCTTTAATATAAATAAATTCTTAGGATGAACTGATGCAATAATATGTGGAGAATGAGTCACTAAAATAACTTGGTTATTGCCTGGTATATTATTATATAACTTAAAAACTTCTTGCTGCCAAGTCGGATGTAAAGACGTTTCAGGTTCATCTACCATAATCAGGCTGTTTTGGGGATTTAACTTATCCAATAAAATAGCTTTATAATAAAGTTGTTTCTCTCCATCTGATAACTCATGAGTGAATACATTTTGACCATAACACGATTTGAAAATCGGTTGTTTTGAGTCTATATCGACAAGTTTTGTTTTTAAGCTAATCCCATTCAATAATTGATTGATCTTGAGAATGGCTTGCTTTATCACTGCGCTTGCAATTAAATCTCTATTATCTATTAATTTGTCTTTCACCATATTAACAATATGTGTTTCTACTGTTTCTCTGTGTGAAAAAATATCAATAGGCATAACTGAGTCCAGTTGATTATTATATCTTTTCCATTTTATATGTTCATGTTCGGCTGAAAAATATAAGATTTTAAATAGATGTTCTCCTGCTTTTATGCTTCCCAAAATAGGAAAATCATTTTTTTGAATATGAAGACCTCTCTCTATACGTTCTAATTTATATTTAAATTTTTCAGATATAAGACACTTAAACGGTTCTGTTATCTCTACTTGTTGAGGTAGATATCTATCAAAAAAATCAGTTATGCCTGATTTTTCATCATTAGAAAGTTCTAATTCTAACTCTATCTCATCACAAATAAGCGCTTTTTCATCATATTTATGTAAGAAAGATTCCGATGGGGAAAGATTCAAACTTTCAGAAAACAGTTTTTGTAATAACTGGAGTAGAGATGTCTTGCCAGATCCATTTATTCCAGCTATGACAATAGTATCTAAGGTTTTTCCGTTACTATCCGTAAAATCTAAAGTAACATCATGAAACATTTTGTAATTTTTAATCTGAATTTTTCTAATTTTCATTTTAAGTTCCTCGAGTATTTAAAGGTATTATTGAGGGAATCAATTAATCAGGCATTTCTCCCAAAAACGCCATAGTTTGCACGCTCACCGTACAAACACGTTGTAACAATTCTATTAATCTACTTGCCCAAGGCATTATAAAACATCTTCTTTGTGACACCTGCTTGTCTAGCCATTGAGTTTATTAATATGGGACTAAATGGAGATTTGGGACAATCTACAGTCACTTTATAACGTCTACCATTATTATCCTTTAACCATTGTTCATGTGATGTCCCACTCCTTTTACTTGCTCTTTTCTCAAAACCAAGAACTTTTAGAATGCTTTTGACTTGTGCACAAGAGAGTGTGAACTCATATTCTTGCCTGATTATAAGGCGTTAAAGGGAGAGGTTCTTTGAAAAGATGATATAACCCATCTTTTGCATGTACAAACATATAAAAGTAATACTTAATCCATTCAAGCAAAGGGGCTTTGCGAGATAGTAATTGTTCAGCATATTCTCTATCTTCTCCAACAAGTGCATCAAAAACATATTCTTTAACCATATTATCAAGCTTTGTCTTGGCTTCTTCAAAGCTATCAGCTTGAGCAACTAAATCAAAATCAAGACAAAAAGCGATCCATTGCCCTTTTTCATACTTGGCATAAGCCTTTAATATTAATTGATTGGTTTTCATGATTTTCCTTTATGGTTTTTTTCTCCCAAAATCTCCATAGTTTGCACGCTCACCGTACAAACACGTTCTAATGATAATCATAATGTCCACCAATTGAATGAATATAAATATAATTCTCATCAAAACTATAGACTAATCTATCTTCTTCGGTTAGGCGACGTGAGTATTTATCTACCAGTTCATATTTCAATGCTTCTGGTTTGCCTATGCCTTGAGTTAGATCATCACTGCGTAGCATTTCTTTGATAATATCATGAAACTTTTTCTGTAGTTTTTTGTTTTTAACCAGAAACTCTTCATAATGTTGCCATGAATTTTCTTTAAAGGCTAATTGTCGCATAACATGTTAATCCTTTAAATCAATGCCTAATTGTTCTGGTGAAATTTTAACCCATTCACTTTTTTCTTTAATTTGTTCCATCAAAATTGGATTATTTAAAATGTACTGTGTTTCTAATTCACGGCGTAATTCTGGTTCTAAGTTATCCCATTCTGCTTCACTATAATGAGTTGGATTATTTGTAGGGTTGTTTTTGTCTGCTTTAAAATTTGCATTTTCTTCAACAATCTCTTCTTTTACCAATATAAGCACTTCTACTTGTTGTCCAACTTTTAAGGGTAAATTGGAAAGTAGTAGATGTTGAGGATTTTTAACCGTAAGATGTTGTCTATAGGCTAACATTTTTGTCTCCAAGTTTATCAGGCATTTCTCCCAAAATCTCCATAGTTTGCACGCTCACCGTACAAATACGTTGTAACAATTCTATCACTATTTCTTTATAATCATTCAAGAAGTATCCATTCTAAGCTACGATTACCCAGTTTATATGCCAAAGCAATTTCTGGAATACCTTGTAAAGTGGTTATGGCATCTATGGCAATTTTACCAGATTCTTTATCTGCTTTGAGTTTTATTTTTGTAATAATTTAGTTTTTTTCGTTTTGTTTTCAGTACGTTTTTATATTTCTAAAATAAGTTCTTTACCATGAACAAAACTTACCTTAAATCGGTCTAGACCATTCTGTCGCCCCAATATTGGTGGAATGGTTAATGAGCTAGAAACAGCTACTGACATTTCAAAGGTATGATTACCAATCCGAGTTTGTATTTGATGTACAAATGCATTATTCATTAAATTTGAAGACAAAATACATCCTAATTGAATAGGTTGCCCTAATTCTACCTCTGAAATTAAAATTTGTCCCATTGGTAAGGGAAGAACTGATATATCTGCGCCACTATCTGCAAGTACTTTTTTTATCACTACCCATTCCTGAAACCGTTCAGAATAAAGAGATAATTTGATAAATGGGCGGGTTACTTTTCCAAAAATAGGGTGTTCTTGTTCGATATACGGAAATTTTATCATATCCACAGCACTGGAGAGGAACGCCAACTAATTTCCAATTCTTTATCAGGATATTGTTGTCGAATTTTAGGATAAGCAATTGGCAAATCTAATCCTGACCAAATAGATTTCCCTTCAATTTCAATAACAAATTCAAAACGAGGTAATGTTGATTGAAATTGTAATCGCATATTAACTAATTTGACGACTTCTTCAAGAGATTGAAGTCGATTCGCAATTTGTGGTAATGTTATTTTTCCAATTGTTAAAGATTCAGTTTTCATTTTTATCTCCAAATACATTTTTCATTTTAGGCATTTCTCCCAAAATCGCCATAGTTTGCACGCTCACCGTACAAACACGTTGTAACAATTCGATCACTGTTTCTTTATAATCACTCAAGTGATAAGTGTTAAATTTCTCAGCAATTGTTTTATCACGTGGCTTTTTTTCTTTATATTGATCAAGTATCCATTCTAATGCGCTACGATTACCCAATTTATA
>DAOVTJ010000182.1 GCA_030633165.1 Thiomargarita sp.
AGAGGATCAAGATTGGATTCGTGTGTGTCGAGATGATTTTCATCCGATGTCTTTTGGAAAACGTGTTTGGATTTGCCCTAGTTGGCAAACACCACCTGATCCAGAAGGGATCAACATTCTCCTCGATCCAGGCTTGGCATTTGGAACAGGAACACATGCCACAACCGCCTTATGTTTAGAATGGTTGGATCAACAAGTCGATTTTTCCAGTAAAACGGTGATTGATTATGGCTGCGGTTCTGGTATTTTAGCTATTACTGCGGTTAAATTGGGTGCTACAAATGTTTGGGCTGTGGATAACGATCCCCAAGCTTTAGACGCAACTCTTGAAAATGCGAAGAAAAATTCTGTTGATAATTTTATTCAAACGGTTTTACCAGAACAATTACCTCATATAAAAGCAGATGCTATACTTGCTAATATTTTAGCTGGTCCATTAATAAAATTAGCTTCTAGTTTTGCACTTTATGCCAATACTGATGCACTAATCGTCTTATCAGGCATTCTAAAAAATCAGGGTGATGAGGTAATCGCAGCTTATAAGCCCTATTTCACTATCAAGAAAGTTGTGGAACGTGATAATTGGGTTCGTATTATCGCTCAAAAATGTGGGACTGAAAAATGCAAATAACAAATTCAGGAGATTCTGACCTAAATCCAAACTGGTTTCGCTGTTTATTTGAACAATCTGCAGATGCGATTTTCATCATAGATGAAAAGGGGTATTTCGTTGAAGTGAATAAGACAGCTTATGATAGCTTAGGATATACTTATAAAGAATTATTGACATATTCGATGTCTGATATCGATCAAAATATTGGATTAGAAGAATTGAAGGAAGTTTTGCCACTAATGGAGCATGGTGTACCTGTTACCTTAGAAGGAAAACAGCAACATAAAGATGGTAGTATTTTTCCTGTTGATGTTAATTTAAGTTTAATAATAAGGAATGACATTCAATATATTCTTGCAGTTGCACGTGATATTACAGAACATAAGCAAATGGAAGATGCATTAACACAAATTAAAACAGATGCTGAAGCTGCCAATCGTGCTAAAAGTGAATTTCTTGCCAATATGAGCCATGAAATCCGCACGCCTTTGAATGCGATTATTGGTTTTTCGGATTTGCTATCATCAGAGTTAATGAATAGAAAACAAAAAAGTTATTTGTCTTCAATTCAAACTGCAGGAAAAAGTTTATTGACTTTGATTAATGATATACTTGATTTATCAAAAATTGAGGCAGGTCAATTTGAGATTCAATATGAGCCTATTAATCCTCTTGTCATTTTCACGGAATTAGAACAAATTTTTGCCCCACTGATTGTCGAAAAAGGGCTCAAATTTATTAAAGAGATTGATAAAACTTTACCACTTGCATTAATACTTGATGAAACTCGCCTAAGACAAGTATTATTTAATCTGATTGGTAATGCCATAAAATTTACTGATGAAGGATACATCAAACTATCAGCACAGAAACGGTATGAGACAGATGATAAAAGTAAAGTCGATTTAATCATTGCTGTGGAAGATACTGGTATTGGTATTTCTGAAGATCATACCACAAAGATTTTTGAAGCATTCCAACAACAGGAAGGGCAAAGTACAAGAAAATATGGGGGCACAGGACTAGGTTTAGCCATTAGTAAACGATTAGTAGAAATGATGAATGGTAAAATTAGTGTTCGGGCTAAAAAAGGCAAAGGGAGCATATTTGAGGTTATTTTACGGGATATTGACATTCCCGCTACAACAGGCACGGTGAAAACAAATGATATTTTTGCTGTCAAGAATTTAGTCTTTGAACCCGCTCGAATACTGCTTGTTGATGATGTTCAATCCAATCGTGCTTTCGTTAAAGAAGCTTTGACCCAAAGGAATTTTGACGTTATAGAAGCCCAGAATGGAAAAAGCAGTTTATTGTTGGCGGAAAAATATCATCCTGATTTAATTTTAATGGATATTAGAATGCCTATCATGGATGGTTATGAAGCTACCTTGAAATTAAAAGAAAATCCAAATACTCAAAATATTCCTGTCATTGCTTTAACTGCTATGCCTCTTGTCAATACGCACTCACAAATAAAAAATTATGGTTTTGATGGATATTTATCAAAACCAGTATTAATATCTGAACTCTTGATAGAATTATCACACTATTTAAAACATACTCAAGACGTCTGTGAGAAAAGGGATAATTTGGAAGATCTTAAACCTTCTAATATTGCTGATCTTCCTGATTTACTGAAAAATTTGGAACAATTTCAACCCATTTGGGAAGAACTCCAAGGTGCAGTCGATATGATGGAAATAAGTGATTTTGCCATTAATATCAAAAGATTAGGTGAAAAATATGATATCTCATTTTTCAAGCATTATGGTGAAAGATTATCTGATTTTTCCCAAGATTTTGAACTTGAAGAGATTGAGCAGATGTTAAAACAATTTCCTAATTTTATTAAGTCATTAAAAAGACTAAATTGAGAATAGAATCATGCCAGTGTGACTAAATACATACAAGAGTATATTTTTGGGTGCGTTTTGACAGTGATGAGTCCATGAAAACAACAATGATATTACAAATAGCCATCCCAAAACCTCTAAGTAATTATTTTGACTACCTACCACCACCAAATACAGTTCCTGAGCAATTGCAAGCTGGAATAAGAATATCTGTGCCATTTGGACCACATAAATATATTGGCATATTACTCGCCATCGTTAATACGACCACTGTTCCCAAAAATAAGCTCAGAGCAGCATATAAACTGATTGATACAATTCCCGTATTGTCAGAAGATAATCTCAAGCTCTTACAATGGGCTAGTCATTATTATCATCACCCAATTGGTGAAGTTATATCAACTGCCTTACCAAAACTCCTAAATCAAGGAAAACCAGCTCATGTGGAAACACCACATAATACACATTGGATAACCACTCCTGCTGGACAACTTATACAAACTGATACTTTACCTAAAAAAAATCAGCGTCTCGCTTTTATACTTTCATTATTACAAAAAACACCAGATGGCTTGACTGAAAATGAGATTCAATTAAAGAACCCACGACCAACTTTACAGGCTTTACAAAAAAGAGACTGGATAACGCATCAAATCTCTCCTGTCAATTCCACTATTGAACCCCATTTGAAACTTAACGCTGCACAACAGAACACAGTGGATAAGGTGTGCCAAAAACTCGGGGAATTTTACCCTTGTCTATTGGATGGTGTAACAGGTAGTGGAAAAACAGAAGTTTATTTACAAATTATTCAAAAAGTACTTGACCAAGATAAGCAAGCCATTGTTTTAGTGCCAGAAATTAATCTAACACCTCAAACACTTGAACGCTTTCAAAAACGTTTTTCAGTCCCTATTGCTGTGTGGCATTCCAAACTTAATGATAATGAACGACTACATAATTGGTTATTAGCCCGTGATGGTATTGCACCCATTATCATAGGGACACGTTCTGCTGTTTGGACACCATTAGCACGACCAGGTATTTTCATCGTTGATGAAGAGCATGATCAATCCTATAAACAACAAGATCATTTTCGCTATTCTGCCCGTGATATTGCTGTCGTGCGGGCACATCGTGCCAATGTACCTATTTTGCTCGGTACCGCTACACCGTCCCTAGATACACTCTATAATGCGCATAATTCACGCTATCAACATTTTATATTGCCAGAACGGGCTGGAAGTGCGATACATCCTAGCTTTCATATTATTGATATGCGCCAACAAATCCGCAAAAGTAGCTTATCAAAACAATTGAAAAAAGCGATTGAACAACGTTTAGCAGCGCACCAACAAAGCCTAATATTTCTCAATCGGCGTGGATATGCCCCTGTATTAACTTGTTATAATTGTGGCTGGGTAGCAGGCTGTCAACATTGTGATGCACATCTCACTTACCATGAAATAAGTAAATATCTACGGTGTCACCATTGTGGTGAGGATCGTCCAGTTGATATCCAATGCCCAGATTGTCGAAACCCTAAACTTAATTTTTTAGGACAGGGCACAGAACGACTTGAAGAAAATTTACAAACTCAATTTCCGAGCGCGCGAATTTTACGCATTGATAGTGATACTACGCGTAATAAACATGCGATGCGGATCGCATTAGAACGCATCCATAAAGGCGAAGCTGATATTTTGGTTGGAACACAAATGTTGGCAAAAGGTCATCACTTTCCCAAAGTAACACTTGTTGGTATTATTAATATTGATAGTGGATTGTATGGTATAGATTTTCGTTCGACAGAGCGAATGGCTCAATTATTAGTACAAGTTTCAGGACGTGCTGGACGTGCTAAAGAACCTGGCGAAGTTCTTATTCAAACCTATCATCCTGATCATCCGCTTTTGACTCGTTTAATTCGACTAGGCTATATGTCATTTGCCGAGGCTGCTTTAAAAGAACGTAAAGAATCTGGGTTTCCGCCTTATAGTCATTTAGGCTTACTCCGTGCCGAAGCCACTACAATCGAACCTGCAATGGAGTTTCTTGATAAAGCAAAAAATCAAGCTATCGCCTTTAAGAGCAATGTTCAATTATGGGGACCAGTGAAGGCTCCCATGGAAAAACGGGCTGGATGGTATCGTGCTCAATTATTATTGCAAGCCTCAAAACGTGATATTTTGCACCGCTTACTTTTTCAATGGTTACCGATGCTTCAATCCTTGGCAGGTAATAAAGTACGTTGGTCATTGGATGTGGATCCGCAAGATTTGCTTTAGCCGTTAGAAAGCCATTTATAATGTAGTGGGGAAAATTATGTTCTTTTACAAGATACCTTATAATATTATTTTAATCTTCTCAATCTTATTTATACCAACTAGTGTATTAAGTGGAGAAAAACGTGTCCTCAAAGTAACAGCTACAGCGTACAACTCTGTCAAAGGTCAAACAGATAAAACGCCAAATCTCGCAGCCTGGAATAATAAACTAATACCTGGGATGAAAACAATAGCAGTATCACGTGATTTACTGAAAGTAGGATTAACAAATGGTGTTCAGGTAAAAATTTCAGGACTGAGCGGCACGTACATTGTTCGCGATAAAATGAACAAGCGGTGGCGGGAAAAAATTGATATTTATATGGGTATAGATATCCAAGCAGCTAGAAATTGGGGAAAACGTCAAGTGTATATTCAATGGTAGAGCTTTTGTCGTGTTGCAATATGGATGATATAAAAATAAATTAGTGTAGATAGCATCCTACATACCATTTTTAACCATGATAACGGGTGTGAATTAGGTTGGTTATGGCAACATGATTATTTTAAAGGGATTAATCCATG
>DAOVTJ010000148.1 GCA_030633165.1 Thiomargarita sp.
ACTGGTGTTGTGATACTATTTCAATTTGGAGTTATCCTATTAACAGGTAAACTTAATTCACGTTTACTTCCAGTTGGTCAAAGTCTCAGTATATATCTTCATCAAATTCTACTTTATCTGACATATAACAGTGATGAAAAACCTTTTCCCTTTAGTAGTTGGCCTACAGTTCCTGAATATAATATAGAAGATGAGGTCATCAAACTCGATAAAGAACCTGTACCACCACAAAAGGTTGAATGATCGTTCAATCCCTTATGTCACATTTTGTTCATCTACATTTACATACCGAATATTCACTGGTTGATGGCATTGTCCGCATCAAACCTTTAGTAAAAGCGATACGGCAAGCTGGAATGCCTGCTGGTGCAATCACAGATCAAAATAATCTCTTTGCACTTGTCAAATTTTATCGTGCAGCTCGTTCAGAAGGCATTAAACCGATTATTGGTGTTGATATACGACTTCATCATGCGAGTGACCCCCCATCACGTCTCGTTTTATTGTGTCAAAATGATATTGGATATCGTAATTTAACCCGTCTCATTTCACGTTGTTATACAGAAGGACAAGTTGATGGTGTCCCTTATTTACGTCAAACTTGGTTAAGTGGTGCAACAGATGGCTTAATTGCTCTTTCTGGAGGACATGAAGGTATTATAGGGCAATCCTTATTAGCAGGACAAAGTCATCACGTACGGCAACAACTAGATACATGGAATGCTTTATTTCCAAAGCGTTTCTATTTAGAATTACAACGTACTTCGCGTCCCAATGAAGAAGAATACATTCATGCTGCTGTTAAGCTTGCCTTAGAAACAAATACCCCAGTTGTTGCTACAAATGATGTTTGTTTTTTGAAAAAAGAAGATTTTGAAGCTCATGATGTACGTGTGTGTATTCATGATAATTATACCCTTACCGATAAAAAACGTCCTCATCATTATACACCGCAACAATATTTACGTACGCCTGAGGAAATGGCAATATTATTTGCCGACATCCCTGAAGCTTTAGAAAATACCTGGCACATTGCTCAACGTTGTACAGTCGAACTCACTTTAGGCAAAAATTATCTTCCCGATTTTCCCATACCCAAAGATTTAACAATTGAAGAATATTTCCGTCAACAAGCTCGTATTGGCTTAGAACAACGTTTGCCCCTCCTTTTTGATACAAGTAGTGAAGAATTTAGTGAATTACGTCATCCTTATGATGAACGTTTAGCACTTGAACTTGATGTTATTTTGCAAATGGGATTTCCTGGATATTTTCTTATCGTTGCCGATTTTATCCAATGGGCAAAAGATAATAATATTCCTGTTGGTCCAGGGCGTGGTTCTGGAGCAGGTTCACTTGTCGCTTATGTGCTCAATATCACAGATTTAGATCCAATTCATTATAACCTACTATTTGAACGTTTTTTAAATCCAGAACGGGTATCCATGCCTGATTTTGATATCGACTTTTGCATGGAAGGGCGCGATGATGTGATTGCTTATGTCGCAAAACGTTATGGACGTGATCATGTCTCACAAATCATTACTTATGGCACAATGGCGGCTAAAGCTGTAGTACGTGATGTAGGACGTGTTTTCGCACATCCACATGGTTTTGTGGATAAAATTGCTAAACTAATTCCATTTGAAGTAGGTATAACACTTGAAAAAGCCTTAGCACAAGAAGAAACCTTACGCACCCGCTACGAAAATGAAGATGATGTACGTGCCATGATAGATATGGCACGTCAGTTAGAAGGGATTACACGCAACCCAGGAAAACACGCTGGTGGCGTAGTTATAGCACCGTCTGCCCTAACTGATTTTACACCGCTTTATTGTGAAGAAGATGGCACTGATTTAATGAGCCAATTTGATAAAGGTGATGTAGAAGCTGTCGGCTTAGTCAAATTTGACTTTTTAGGATTACGTACTCTTACTATCATCAAATGGGCTTTAGAAACAATCAACTTTTTTGCTGACAAACCAGTTGATATTTTAAAGATACCCCTCAATGATCCTAATACTTATGACTTATTAAAAAAAGGTAATACAACTGCTGTTTTCCAATTAGAATCATCAGGTATAAAAAAACTAATTAGGGAATTAAGACCTGATAATTTTGAAGATATTATCGCATTAGTCGCTTTATATCGTCCTGGTCCCTTACAATCAGGCATGGTAGAGGACTTTGTTGAACGTAAGCATGGACGTGCTAAAGTTGAATATGCACATTCTGATCTTGCACCAATTTTAAAGCCGACTTATGGCGTTATTGTTTATCAAGAGCAAGTGATGCAAATTGCTCAGGTATTAGCAGGTTATACATTAGGTGGTGCAGATTTATTGCGAAGAGCGATGGGGAAAAAAGTCGCCTCTGAAATGGCAAAACAAAGATCGGTGTTTATAGACGGTGCCGTTGCACGAGGTGTGCTTGAAAAAGTAGCCACATCTATTTTTGACTTAATGGAACTTTTTGCAGCCTATGGTTTTAACCGTAGTCATAGTGCCGCTTATGCCCTAGTTTCTTATCAAACTGCTTGGCTTAAAAGCCATTATCCTGCTGCATTTATGGCTGCTGTTTTATCAGCAGATATGGATAATACCGATAAAGTCGTCATGTTGATTGAGGAATGTCGCATGATGCGTCTTAAAATCTTGCCCCCTAATATCAATGAATCTTTATATAAATTCTCTGTACCTGATGATCAAAATAAATCAATTATTTATGGTTTAGGTGCAATTAAAGGCGCAGGTGAAACAGCGCTTGAAGGTATTATTGCAGAACGCCTTAAAAATGGTCCCTTTACCAATTTATTTGAATTTTGCCGCCGTATTATTTTGCTTAAAGTGACACGACGAATTTTAGAACCCTTGATAAAATCAGGTGCATTAGAAAATTTAGGTCCAAGTCGAGCGGTGATGATGGCTTCTTTAGATAATGCGATTAAATCAGCAGAACGATATTCTAAAGATAGTGCAGCTGGACAAAATGATATATTTGGCAGTAAAAAGAAAACTATAACAGAAGATCAACCCTTTGAAAAAAATGTATTGCCTTGGCGCGACACCGTGATTTTAAAAGGAGAAAAAGAAAGTTTAGGCTTTTATTTAAGTGGACATCCTATTCAAGCCTATTTATCTGAACTAAAACGCTTCATTCATATTCCACTTTCTAATATTAAACCTACTGGAAGGAAAAAAACGGTACGTATAGCAGGTTGGGTAATTGATCTTCATGTTAAGAATGGAAACCGTGGACGCATGGCTTTTATCACTTTAGATGATAATACTGGGCGAATCGAAATCAGGGTATATTCTGAGATTTATACGATAGCACAGGAGTTATTAGCTAAAGATATCTTATTAGTTGTAGAAGGAGAAGTCCGTGCTGATGAATATAATGGTGGTTATAGCATGACAGCTACGAAAATTTTTACTCTTGAAACAGCTCGTAAAACCTATGGAAAGGGTTTAGAAATATTAATTCCGACAAAATCCTCAGAAAAAATCGCGAAAAAATTGCAATCTATATTTGCACAATATACAGGTTCGTGTCCTATCCTAATTAATTATCATTGCCCTGAAAAAGTCAAAATGAAATTGGGTAAATGCTGTCAAGTTGTTTTACATGGTGATTTATTTCAAAATCTAGAAGAATTACTTGGAGAGGATAAAGTGAAGGTAATGTATTAGCTATATATCATTGGTAGTGATGCAATGTGGAACATCACTATCTAATGTGTCATCATCCACATTTTAGGACCAGAAATTGAAATTATTTAGAGTTTTTTGGATCACCCTTTTATTCATTTGGGTAAGTACACTCAATGCAGCACCTAAATCAGAGCTCATTTCTTTTTGGAATAAGAGTAATGAAGCTAATAAAGCAACAATTAATCACAGTAGATGGCAAATCATCTTGGATCGCTATTTAGATGCGAAACATTATTCTGGAATTAATCGTTTTAATTATGCCAACTTAGCAAAACATACTGTTGATAAAAAGCAATTTAATGAATATTTGTCCTATTTGCAACGCTTACAACCACGTTTCTATTCAAGGGTTGAGCAAAAAGCTTACTGGATTAATTTCTACAATGCCTTAACGGTGAAAATCGTTTTAGATGCTTATCCTGTCAAGTCAATTACTAAAATTCATAAAGGTTGGTTTGCCTTTGGTCCTTGGAATGATGTTCATGCCAAAGTATCACATCAAAAATTGACCTTAAATAATATTGAACATGGCATCTTACGACCCATTTGGCAGGATAATCGAATACATTACGCTGTTAATTGTGCTAGTCTTGGCTGTCCCAATTTATCCCCTACAGCCTATACTGCCACTAATACGGACAAATTATTAGACATAGCTGCAAAGGATTATGTCAATCATAAACGGGGTGTACAATTTAAAAACGGGAAATTGTTGCTTTCTAGTATTTATAAATGGTATAAAGTCGACTTTGGTGGAACTAATACCAATTTAATCAAACATTTACAAAAATATGCTAATGGGGAATTAGCAAAGCATTTGCGATCTTACAAGGGGTCTTATCATTATGAATATGATTGGAAACTTAACAATAAATAGGCACAAAAGATGTTGGATGTCCCCGACATTTTTTAGATGCAATATTAATATTGCGAATGAAGACTCATAAACCAAAACATTCCTTGCGTTTTAAAAAAACGAGCCGTTTCATATTGATTATTAGTCAGATTTTCCACACGAAAACGCATTGTCCAATGTTTATTAAATTCATAATCACCAGTCAAATTCCAGATATCATACCCACTTAACTGGTAATTATTAGCCATGTCATCATAGCGATGGCTTTGCACTAACCAGCTTATTCCTAAACGGGAGGGTCCTACTTTTTCCGCTAGTTCTACCCATGCTGTTCTTTCAGCGCGACGAGGTAATAAATGACCTGTTGAATCGTCTTCAGGTTTTAACCAAGACCCTGTGCTATTGAATTCCCAACCATCCTTATGCCAATTAAAAGAATATTCTATGCCTTTAATTGTGGCTTGATTGAGATTTCCTGCAAAAAAATTATCTGTTACGGGATCAAAATTGCTGGTAATTAAGTTAGCAATTTTAGTGCGATAAGCAGTCAAAGACCATTTATATTCTTTTTGTATGCTTTTTAAAGCAATTTCAAAACTTTCAGATTCTTCAGGGGCAAGTATCGGATTACCATAATATGGATAATACAAGTCATTAAATGTAGGTACTTTAAAGGCTGTACCATAAGACAGTACTAAACGCAAAGTGGGATTTAAGCTATAAGCTAAATCAAAATTACCTGTTATCTGCTTTCCAAATTGTTCATTATCATCTTCACGTAAGCCTGCTATCAGATCAATTGTGTCAAATTTAATTTTATATTCAGCAAAAAAAGCATTATTATCACGGTTATCCACTGTATAAGCGGTGCTACTCACAGCATCCTTTTGATAATCATAACCAAGAATTAATGTACTCGTATCTGATATAAAAAAATCATTTTTAAAAGAGAAGGTTTTGCGATGAGTATGAAAAAATGACTTTTTCAGCTGATGACCCCAATTATCTGATTCATCATCACTTATTCCACCATGTACAGTCATACGCCACCAATTATTAAAAGAAGCTTCTGCTTTTAAACCTAAAACTTGTTGAAAAGAATCCGCTTCATTTTCAAAAGATGAATCATATTCAGTATGCCCTTTAGCTTGTAGTGCATGGGCTTCAAGATTAAACATATTGCCAAAATGATGACCTAAACGTACACTATATGACGTATTATCATAGCCATCATCATCAGGCTCAATCGTAAAACAACCGCCATTCATATTATTCTGACAATCATCAAAACCCTTAGTTTGCAAATGATCAGCATAAAGACTATACCAAGTATTTTTAACTGTACCTGATAAACCAGCGGTGACTTGATAAGTACTATCAACTCCCATGCCACTACTAAAGGTAATCGTTGGCTTTTGACTTTGACGCGTAAAAATATGTATCACACCACCGATAGCTTCACCAGAACTGGGACCACGTACAATTTCAATACGTTCAATATGCGATAAGGACAAATGCTCAAAAGATACATTTCCCTGCGTTGCAGAACCAATTTTTATCCCATCCAAAAATACCACAACATGATCAGACTCAGTGCCCCGCATAAATAAAGCACTTGTCTTACCTAACCCCTCATTAGTAACAATATCTAAGCCAGCAACACCACGTAACATTTCAGGTAAAGTGAGGGCACGACTATTATCAATCTGCTTGCGTGTAATCACGGTGATTGACATATCTTCTGTGTAAGCAGTGCCATTTGCTGTAAATATTGGGCGGGCATTTGAAAATGAGCAAAAAATAAAGAACAATAAGAAATAGCTTAATCGTAAAAAAAAATTCAAAGTGGATTCCTCTACTTATTTTCAACAAATATCATACACCGCAAAAGGTGCATAAGACGTACAAAATGCTATGGAGATGGAATTATGCCAACTTTCAACC
>DAOVTJ010000184.1 GCA_030633165.1 Thiomargarita sp.
CCTAATGAGAAAGCAACGTCATAAGCTTTCATAATTTCACAGGTTTCTTCAAAATGGGTATAGAGAAAACTCTCTTGATGATGAGCTAAACACCATTTTGCCATAATAGAACCACCCCGTGAGACAATACCTGTTATCCGCTTCGCTGTGAGTGGAATATAGGGTAAACGCATCCCAGCATGAATAGTAAAATAATCTACCCCTTGCTCTGCCTGCTCAATCAGCGTATCTCTGAAAATTTCCCAGGTTAATTCTTCTGCCTTACCTTCAACTTTTTCTAAGGCTTGATAAAGGGGTACGGTGCCTATTGGGACAGGTGAGTTTCGCAAAATCCATTCTCGGGTTTCATGAATATTTTTACCTGTTGATAAATCCATCACCGTATCACCGCCCCACAAAATTGACCAAACCATTTTTTCGACTTCTTCTTCAATTGAGGAAGTGGTCACAGAATTGCCAATATTAGCATTGATTTTCACTAAGAAATTACGCCCAATAATCATTGGCTCGACTTCAGGGTGATTAATATTTGCTGGAATAATCGCACGTCCAGATGCAACCTCATCCCTGACAAATTCTGGTGTTATGATTTTAGGAAGCGTAGCCCCAAATGATTCACCTGCATGTTGCCTTGAATCAGATGCATCTTGTAGGCGTTGACTTTCGCGAATTGCAATAAATTCCATTTCAGGCGTGATGATACCTTGACGGGCATAATGCATTTGTGTCACGTTATATCCCGTCTTAGCACGACGTGCTGTACGAAGATTAGCTGTTTCTGTATCGCCTCGCTCCTTTATCCATGTACTACGAATATCAGGGACGCCATGATGGACATTAATCGTTATCTCAGGATCAGTATATGTACCTGATGAATCGTACACTGTTACAGCAGGATTATCAGAAAGACTAATTTCTCGCATGGGGACGCGAATATCGGGACGAGTACCTGTGATATATACTTTTTTAGAGTTGGGAAAGGCTTGTATCTGATCTAGTTGGATCGTTTGGTTTAAAATCTCTTGAGATTTTACGCTCATGCTATTACCTTTTATTGATATAATGATACATTATATAATGTAATCATTTAACTGGAATAAATTTATCATGCTCCAAGTAAACGTTGAACAAGCTCGCTTTAATATGATTCAACAGCAAATCCGCCCATGGGAAGTCCTTGAACAGCGGGTGTTAGATTTAATGTCTGATATACCTAGAGAGAATTTTGTCCCAACGGATTATCGTAATCTGGCATTTGCTGACATCAATATTCCCTTACAACATGAGCAGGTGATGATGTTTCCTAAAGTCGAAGGACGCTTATTACAAGCATTGATGCTCACATCCGAAGATACTGTGTTAGAAATTGGGACAGGCAGTGCTTATATGACAGCTTTATTAGCAAAATTAGCAAAACATGTTGATAGCGTTGATATTTTTGAAGATTTTGTTACAGAAGCTGAAAACAAGCTTAAATCTTTGAATATTAACAATGTTTCTTTAAAAACTGGTGATGCTATCAATGGTTGGAATACTGATACCCAGTATGATGTAATTATATTAACAGGTGCTGTTCCATCATTAATCGACCAATTTCAATCACAATTAAAGGAAGGAGGGCGATTGTTAGCAATTGTTGGGGAGATGCAGGCGGCTATGCAAGTACGCTTAATTACCCGTAAGAATGAATATTTTCATCAAGATGTGTTATTTGAAACCTCATTACCTCCATTGTTAGGTGCACAAACTCAGAATCATTTTATATTTTAGGATGTTATGTTGGAGTCCGCTTAGGCTCACTCCAACCGATATCTAACTGCTCATACCATAACATGGTGATGGCTGATATGTCTGCTGTAAATTAGAGGGTGTTAAAGATAAGGGTAATTGCTGGTAATCAAAATCTGCCATTATAAAACCTAAAAATTGTTGTGAATTATCAATTACTGGCTGGACAGCACTAATACAAGGACGTCCTGTATTTTGATTGATATACACAGTAGAGAGCAGAAACTGTCGTTTTTTAGAAAAGCTTATTGAATAAGGGCGTGTTGATAAATCTTGATTATAATAACTATGTTCAATGCAGTAGGCATTAATATTAGAACTAATTTGTTTACCATATTTATTGACTGCATAAATCAGGTGACAATAGGGAATTGAGACGAAACGTGTCTTTAACATCTTATCTAAATGTTCTGGTTTTGACCAATAAACCGCACACATTTTAGATAAATTAAGCATAGATGGTTCAAATAAAGCTATAAATGTTGCACGTTGTTTTCCAAACATGGCTTTAATCCACACTTTTTCTTCTCCATTGATATTAGTATATTACTATTATTTGATATGATACATTAATTTCTAAGAAAAAAGTAAAATAATCAATAAAATTATTATGCAAACAGCCATAGTCCAAGAAGATATAGAACGTCAACCTTTACATCAATTTACTGAACAAGCCTATCTTGACTACGCGATGTACGTTATTTTAGACCGTGCTTTGCCCCATATCGGTGATGGTCTAAAACCTGTACAACGGCGTATTATTTACTCTATGTTTGATTTAGGGCTTAAAGCAGGGAGTAAATATAAAAAATCTGCTCGCACCGTTGGTGATACTTTGGGTCGTTTTCACCCGCATGGTGATATGGCATGCTATGAGGCGATGGTATTGATGGCACAACCTTTTTCCTTTCGCTATCCCTTAGTGGATGGGCAAGGCAATTGGGGTTCAATTGATGATCCTAAATCTTTTGCTGCTATGCGTTATACCGAATCACGTCTGGCTGCCTTTACTGATGTACTATTAAGTGAATTAGGACAAGGTACGGTGGACTGGAAAGCTAATTTTGATGGTTCATTGGATGAACCAACTTTATTTCCTGCCCGTTTGCCCAATATTTTGCTCAATGGTACGACTGGTATTGCTGTTGGTATGGCAACAGATATTCCACCGCATAATCTTTGTGAGGTGGCAGAAGCATGTATTTATCTCTTAAAACATCCTAATGCTGATGTTGCTGATTTATGTCAATATATTCCTGGACCCGATTATCCCACTAAAGCAGAAATCATCACACCTGCTGCTGATTTATTAAAAATGTATGAAACGGGTAATGGTTCCATTCGTATGCGAGCATGTTATACGACTGAAAATGGTGATATTGTCATCACCGCATTACCCCATCAGACATCTGGTGGAAAAATCATTACGCAAATCGCGGCACAAATGACGGCAAAAAAATTGCCGATGGTAGAAGATATCCGTGATGAATCTGATCATGAGAATCCTGTGCGTTTGGTGATTATACCTCGATCATCTCGCATTGATCTTGACAGCATCATGACGCATTTATTTGCAACAACAGATTTAGAACGTAGTTTTCGTGTAAATGTCAATATGATTGGACTTGATGGACGTCCTCAAGTTAAAAATCTGAAACTCTTGCTATCTGAATGGTTAGAATTTCGTATTCAAAGCGTGCGCCGCCGTTTTGAGTATCGCCTTGATAAAATTCAGAAGCGTTTACACCTTCTCGAAGGTTTGCTCATTGTTTATTTGAATCTTGATGAGGTGATAACAATCATTCGGGATGAAGATAAGCCTAAAGCAATATTAATGAAAAAATTTGGTCTCAGTGATGTGCAAACTGAAGCTATTTTAGATTTAAAACTACGTCAACTGGCTAAACTTGAAGAACAAAAAATTCAGGGAGAGCAAAATACTCTTTCTAAAGAACAGAATAGTTTAGAAGAGATTTTAAATTCTGAGAAAAAGCTTAATAATTTGATTATTAGAGAAATTAAAGCGGATGCCAAGAAATATGGTGATCCACGTCATTCTCCCATTATTCAACGTGAACAAGCACAAGCCTTTGATGCAACAACATTTATTCCCTCAGATCCTATTACAGTCGTTTTATCTGCTAAAGGCTGGGTACGGGCTGCTAAAGGGCATGACATTGATCCAAGTACTTTAAATTATCGAGCCGGTGATGAATTTTACGATGATTGTCGGGGACGTAGCAATCAACAAGTTGTTTTTTTAGATGCTAGTGGGCGCAGCTATGCTCTGCCCGCTCACACTTTACCTTCGGCACGGGGACAAGGTGAACCTTTGACAGGACGTTTTACACCGCGTAGTGGTATAGATTTTATACACGTCTTATTGGGAGAATCTAATTCTAATTTTTTATTAGCTTCTGATCTTGGATATGGCTTTATTTCCATGTTTGGAGACTTATATACAAAAAATAAAGCAGGTAAAGCGGTGATCACTTTGCCTCAAGGGGCAAAAATATTGTCACCACTCCTGATTACTGATCTTGATAATGAATATTATGTTGTTATTACCAGTGCAGGATATTTATCTATCGTCTCTGTTTCTGAATTACCTAATTTAGCTAAAGGAAAAGGGATTAAATTACTTAATATTCCTGCTAAAAGTAAAGCTGAAAAGGAAACGATTGTCGCTCTAACACTCATTAATCCAACACGAGATATTTTGACCTTATATATTGGCAAACGTCATTTAACGCTAAAATCTCGTGATATTGAAGCTTATATTAGTAAACGCAGTCATCGAGGACAAAAATTACCACGTGGGTTTCAAAAGGTTGATAGTGTGACAGTAACTCATCAAGCAGGAAAAGATTTGTTTTGAATCGAGTAGAATTTATTTGAGCTATACTCAAGGCGGGAACAATTTGGAAAATTATTGAAGTGTAAAGCAAAGCGTAGGCAGCGCTTTGCACATAAAAAAGTTTAATTTATGACCGTGCTGAGTATATGCTTTAGTCCTTCATAATTTGAGCTTTTTTAAAAGATTGAAGTTTTAGTAGTCCCCACAAACCAGTGGATGTTTTTAAAATCAATGACTTATGATATTGGATATGCTCGAACTACGTACATTACACCAGCACTTATACAAGATAGGCTTTGCAGTTATTTATCATCTAGCTAAGTCGTTGTTTTTTATGACCTCCACTGCTTTGTAGGGACTACCCGAATCCTATCGTCGAAATGACACAAGTATAAATTGTGCCCGTGCTAATATGTGATCATTTTTCGAGGTCATAATGAGAAAGGTGCATTGGACGCATGGTATTAGTAACACCAGTAAATAGTCCAAGCGCATATAGCATCACCGAAGTCATAAAACCCAAATGAAATAAGAATACACTACCAATACCGATAACCCCTGGTATAATTGATACAGTAAGATTGTTTTGC
>DAOVTJ010000092.1 GCA_030633165.1 Thiomargarita sp.
TATTCAACGCTTGGGTAAATACCAAAGCACACTAGAAGCTGGTTTTCATGTTTTAATACCTTTTATTGATAAGCTTGCCTATAAGCATACGCTAAAAGAGCAGGCAGTCGATGTTCCCTCGCAATCCTGTATCACCCAAGACAATATTGCGGTTGAAATGGATGGAATTTTGTATTTACAAGTCGTCGATCCACGCAAAGCCTCTTATGGTATTGAGGATTATTTATTTGCTTCAATTCAATTGGCTCAAACAACAATGCGTAGCGTTATTGGACGTTTAGAGTTAGATAAAACCTTTGAAGAACGCGATAGTATTAATGTTGCGGTTGTTACAGCAGTGGATAAAGCTTCAGAGCCTTGGGGAGTTAAGGTGACACGTTATGAGGTAAAAAATATTGAACCCCCAGAGACGATTAAAGATGCAATGGAAAAGCAAATGCGTGCCGAACGACAAAAGCGTGCACAAATTGCCGAATCTGAAGGGGATAAGCAAGCTAAAATTAACCGTGCTGAGGGTGATAAACAAGAACTGATTGCACGTTCAGAAGGCGAAAAACAAAAAAGGATTAATGAGGCAGAAGGACGAGCATCAGAAATTGAACGCGTTGCCATAGCAACAGCGAAGGGCATTAGCAATATTGCTCAAGCACTCAATCAGGAAGGTGGCATGCAAGCTGTCAATTTACGGGTGGCAGAGCAGTATTTGAACGAATTTGGTAAACTTGCCAACACCAATAATACAATGATTATCCCTAGTAATTTAAGTGATGTTTCAGGTATGGTTGCTTCTCTCTCCTCTGTGATTAAAAATACAGAATTGAAGAAAAGTGTTGTTTAGCTGAGTTACGTCCCATACACCTTTTGGAGAACATTGGTGTATAAGATGTTTGTTCAGCGACCACTTCTAATTTGGTACTGGTTCTACAAAACTTACCATTAATTGGACTGTTTTAAATCCACGAAACAGATTGACGTCAAGTTTATAAGCCAATTTTACACGGGTAACATTGGCGAACCAATTTGTATCCACAGTATTAAAGGCTATTGCATCAATGGCTTGCCCTCCTTCGAGAGAACGTACTTGCATTTTTAGGTGTTTTTCTTTGAGTAGACGACGAGAAAGCAATTCAAATTCACCATCAAAAATAGCTTCTGGAAAATCTTGCCCCCAAGGTGTTAATTGTCTTAATTCTTCTGCCAATTCTAAATTTAAATCATCTTTTGTCAAAGTGCCATCAGTCAAAATAAACCCTTCTAAATCATCGGCAGACAAATATTTACGAACTTCTGTATCAAAGGCTTGTTGAAAAGTCTCAAATTGTGTTTGTCGTATTGTCAAGCCTGCCGCCATCGCATGACCACCAAATTGAATAATCATAGTGGGATGTTGCATATTAATGGTATCGAGTATCTCGCGAAGATGTACCCCTCGGATAGAACGTCCTGAACCTCTAATATGATTATTCTTGTCATACGTAAAAATCACCACAGGACGATGTAAACGATCTTTGAGACGTGAAGCGATAAGCCCTATTAGACCTTGATGCCATGTTTCTTCTAATAAACACAAACCAAAAGGTAAATTTTCAAGCTCGCCAAGTGTATCAAGCATTTTTAAGGCGTCTCGCTTCATCTTTTCCTCTTCTAAGTGACGCTCTTCATTAAATGTTTGAAGCAGTTGTACATGTTGCCTTGCATCCGAATTATTTTCACTCAATAAACAGGCGATGCCGTATGACATATCATCCAGACGTCCAACAGAATTAAGACGTGGTCCTATCTGAAATCCTAAATCACTAGCAACTAAATGACTTTGTTCACGTCCTGATACTTGTATCAAGCCACGAATACCAGGACAACACAGATCCTTTCGTATTCGTTGTAATCCTTGTTCAATCAAAATACGGTTATTATAATCCAATATCACAACATCAGCGACTGTGCCTAAAGCCACCAAATCAAGAAATAAGGCAAGATTGGGTTCAGGAATATTTTGTTTTGTAAACCAAGCATTATCACGTAAATGCGCCCGTAAAGCCATCATGACATAAAAAATTACACCAACACCAGAAAGATTTTTACTTGGAAAATTATCACCCTCTTGCCTGGGATTGATAATAGCATCTGCTTTGGGTAATTCTTTTCCAGGTAAATGGTGATCAGTTATTAAGACTCGCATACCCAATTCTTTAGCCACTTTCACCCCTTCGATACTAGAAATCCCATTATCCACTGTTATTAAAAGATCAGGGGTAGTACCAGGAGAAGTGTGAGCAAGAAATGAATCCGTTTGCGCAAGTTTAACAATTTCAGGGGTTAAACCATAACCGTGTTTTTCTCTATTTGGCACTAAAAAACCCACTTTTTGTCCCCCCATTTGCCGTAAGGCTTGGATAGCAACAGCACAACTGGTTGCACCATCAGCATCATAATCTGCCACAATGAGAATACGGGCTTGTGTACTTAAAGCAACACTTAATAAATTAACAGCATCTGTTATGCCAAGTAATAAGTTATAAGAAAGTAAATTTTTTAGACTATAATCTAATTCACTAGCATTATTAATGTGACGAGCTGCTAATACCCTTTTAACAATTGGATGAAATGTAGCAGGTAGTGCAATATGATTAGTCAAAGGGCGATTAATAATTTTATTCATTTTAATGAAAACTCTATCAAGTAAACTGGAATTTTAAGTTTTTTAATATATAATTATAATATCAATTATTTGGAGAATCTCGCATGATTAAATCATTTAAAAAAACTTTAGACTCATCCTTGGGTGAATTTAAGCTGGAAGTCATTGGTATTATATTATTAACATTCACTCTGCTTATCATCATTATTTTATTCTACTTTTCAGGCATGTATAATGTATCAAAGGTTGAAAAAATAGTTATTCTTTATAATAAAGCAAATGATACCGCTTTTAATGGGATGAATTGGCATCTGAAATACCACGAGTTTAAAGTGAATTATGACAAATATATCACGCATCGGGATAATGCTCTCATACCCACAATTGAAAATGATATACAACAACTTGATCTGAATATTAAGACTTTTGAAAAATTAAAACTCTCAAAAGAAGAAGAAATCGCCATTTCCAAACTCAGAAATATAGTTAATAACTATACTAAAATATTTAAAAAAGCTAAAGCACAATTACCATTTTCCAATATAGATTATCATGATCCCGCTTCAAAAGCTATCTCTTTACTTATAATATCAGCGAATAATCGTTCTCTAGCACAAAAATCTTTGATGAGAAAGGAATTACACAAAACAATTCGTGTTGTTATGCAGGAGGGTTTTATTATTCCTGTAATTTTTTTTATTAGCCTTGTTATCTTTCTGTTTTTGAAAACCCTCTTAAATGCCAACAAAAAGCTCCAGAAAACAAAAAACCATGTTACTCATCTTTTGGAAATGGCACCTGATGCGTTAATAACAGCCGATGTTCAAGGGCGCATTGTACATGCAAATTTTCAGGCTGAAGCATTATTTGGTTATAGTCGATACGCTCTACTAGAACAATATATAAAAGATATCTTGCCTGATAGTATTTGGCACAAGGGTTTTTGTCAAAATCAGAACTTGTTTGCTATTAGCAAGGAAGGGCGTAAAATTCAAGTAGAAGTTAGTGTGAGTTATATGGGGCATAACGAACATGTTTTTACCACTCTGATTATTCGAGATATTTCTGAACGAATTCAAGTGGAAAAACAATTGCGTAAATATGCCTGCATTGTTTCAGCTTCTAGAGATCTTATGTCATTTGTTGATAAAAACTATATTGTTCAAGCGGTTAATGAAGCCTGTATGAAGGCACATAGCAAGAACGGCGAAAAACTCGAAGGTCGTTCAATGGCTGATATTTTGGGAGAAGATGTTTTTAACAAAAATGTTAAACCTTGTTTAGAACGTTGTTTTACAGGAGAATTTGTCGATTCTCAAGTCTGCTTTAAACTTAAAAATATTAGCGAACAATGGATGCACATGTCTTACCATCCTTTTCATGATGAAAATAATACGATAACGGCAGTTGTCATTTTATCTCATGATATTACCAAGGTCAAAGAGGTAGAAAAGGCATTGAAACAAGCCAAAGAAAAAGCTGAATCTGCCAGCCAAGCCAAAAGTGACTTTCTTGCTAATATGAGTCATGAAATTCGCACACCGTTGAATGCAATCATTAATTTTACTTATCTTCTTCAACAAACACAATTAACTAAAAAACAAAGTGATGATTTGGGAAAAGTTGATAAATCGGCTAAGTGTCTTTTAGAACTGATTAATGAGATCCTAGATTTCTCAAAAATTGAAGCAGGTAAGCTTAAATTGGAAAATGTTGAATTTGACTTGAATGAAATTTTATATGAGATCGCGGATATTAATAAAATTAGTTCTAAAAAATTAGAACTCATCTTTTCAGTTTCATCTGAAATACCACAATGGTTAGTGGGTGATCCATTTAGATTAAGACAAGTACTGCTTAATCTCACAAGCAATGCTATAAAATTTACTGAAGAAGGTGAAATTGTTGTGACCATTGTACTTGTAGAAAATAGTACAACAGAACTGAAATTGAGTTTTTCTGTACATGATACTGGAATCGGTATAACATCTGAACAGTTATCCACCCTATTTCAAGTCTTTACCCAAGCGGATAATTCCACTACCCGCCGCTATGGGGGCACTGGATTAGGTTTAGCCATCAGCAAACGATTGGTCGAGATGATGGGAGGAGAAATCAGTGCTAAAAGTGAATTCGGGAAAGGAAGTATTTTCACTTTCACAGCAAACTTTGGGTTTCAAGCTAAAAAAAGAACTGGAAATCTTTTAGATTTCCAAGGGCAAGCCGTTTTAAAATCCACATCATCTCAAATGTTTGTGCCACCAAATTTTCAGGGTTACCGTATTTTATTGGTTGATGATAATGCAATTAATCGAGAAGTGGCGAAAGAAATTTTGGAAAGTACGGGTATTATCGTTGAAATAGCAGAGAATGGTAAGATTGCCATACAAAAGGTACACAATGGTTTAAATGGAATACTCATGGATATACAGATGCCTGAGATGGATGGCTATGAAAGCACCGCCATTATAAGAAAAACCTTTGATAAAAAAACACTACCTATCATTGCCATGACAGCCAATGCCATGATTGGTGATCGGGAAAAATGCCTAGCATCTGGTATGAATGATTATGTGAGTAAACCCATTAATGTAGAAAACTTATTTAAATGTTTACGCCATTGGATTCTGCCTAAAACCGAAGATATGCCACAACAAGAAATAAAGGAGAGTATTATTCATTTACCTGGCATTGATAGTTCACAAGCTTTGAAGCGATTGAATGGGAAAGTCGATTTATTAAAAATGCTTATTGTGGAATTTCAAGAAACATATACAAATTTCATTGAAAAACTCCAGGCTATACTTGCTAAAGGAGATTTTAAACAAGCGCAATACTTGTCCCATACGCTGAAAGGTGTTGCTGGTAATATTAGTGCTATGGAACTTTTTGCAGCAGCACATGCTTTAGATTCTACACTCAAGAAAGAAAACCATGATGATCTTCAGCTTATCATCAAAAAATTAGAAGAGACTTTAGCGCCTGTTTTAGAAGCAGGGGATATTATAAAACAAACTCAAACAAAATATCCAGTACTTGTATGGAATACACCAAATCTTTCTTTCCTCACCCCTCTTTTAAAGGAACTCGATATTTCACTGTTGCAACACAACATGAATGCGAACACACTTTTTGAGAAAGTACGCCAACAACTGTCAAAACATAAAATTGATGACGCTTTGGATGTTCTAGAGACTTCTATCAAACAACTAGACTTTAAGAAGGCTTCTGAGATACTTCATTCCATTGCTAAGATACTGGATATCTCAATTTGAGTAGGTGTTATTGCAGAAAAACAAATAAAAATGGGTAGTGCTGCAATATGGATGATATAAAAATCAAGTGATTAGTGTAGGGCACCTCCTACACACCTTATTGGTGCGTCAGATGCATCAACTCATCATCCATATTGCACCACTACCAAACCTTTGAAGAATAAATATTTAGACAAGTTATTTTCTGTGCCATGTTCTCCCTTTATAAATGGCTCAACAAACTTAAACTAAGTTGTTCCCCCAATGCATTAGCCATTTTTTTCACTGCATCAAGATAGGCTAATCCGATATCTGAAGCTGCTCCCTTCACTTCCTTAGTATAGGACTTTAATATTCTCCCTTTGGCATCTTTTATGCGAATATTTCCCGTTGTATAAACAAAATTAGCCCAATTTTTACTGATTTTACGTGTCCCAAGTATCTCAAATTCAATAATAACATCAGCATTTTCTTGGTCCATTACCACACGTATTCCAGCGCTTGTTAGTTTATCATGTAGACGAGACTGTATCATTTTAGCTGCTGCAGGGTTAAGTGCTCGCACCATAACTTTGAGTTCATCTAGCAAAATATAGATTCTGTTTTCTATTTGTCCAGAAAACATATTTTTTTGAAAATACGTGTGTTGCATATTCAACAGGAAAAATTTTTGTTGCAATTCTTTTCTTTGCTCAATCAATGTAATTGCGGGTAGGAGTTGCTTTAACTGAGCCAGTTTATTTAAAGATTCTGAAACCTGTTGATATTTATTCAGTAATGCATCAATTTCGGAAATTTGAATCTGAATATTTTTTAATGCCAATTGGCGATTGAGGCTGACTAAGGCATAAACGATTTTGCCATCTTCATAAGTCTCCTCCATTTTCAAACCAGCCATCTCTATTGGCGAAAGTTTGCTTCGCACAACAACACGAATTGAACTAGAAAATTCTGACTGATTTCCAATAACAACTTCATTTTGTTTTATGTTAGTTGAAGCCGCTACTTCAACTTTCAGCTGTTTTAACAAGCTTGTTCTAGCCATATCTCTAGCCTGCTCAATAGCAAGCACTTTATCGCTATATATTTCTGCTGAACCGATACCATAAAGAATATTTTTCTGAATGGGAGGAGTATTAATCCACGATGGAATACTCTCCTTATGCAATTTTGTTGCTAGACATCCACTGAAAGCTATCACCGATAAGCTAATAACTAAGTGTCTTTCCCAGTTTTTTAAACTCATATTTGTTTTGTTCATTAGCATTTTATACTTAAAAATGGATGAGAGCACGTCGTCTCTCTTTATTGATTTTTTTCTGTCCATTCCATACTTCACGGTTTGTTTTCATGTTGATCAATTTTAGATCCACCTGAAAGGCAACTGTACGGGTACGCCCAAGTTCATCTACATGAGAATTGATAACCCCAGATAAGGCAAAATCAGATGCTGTTTCTTGACCAAATTCTACAGGAGCTGCCGCATTTCCCTCCTGATCAGCACGTTCTCTACGAATATCCATTCGCTCAGCCTCCCCTACCACAAAATCTACTTGACCAGAACGAATCAATGCCCGTTTCAAATCATTAATAAAAGTTTCAACAGGAATATGTTCATGAGATTTATTTCTGACCCGTTGTATAATTACTGTAGGACGTGAAGAACCATGCTGTTGTAAATGATATTCCCGAATCCATGGAAATGATAACATATCACCAATCATCTCATCAGCAACGAGTTGAGAATCATTAGCATTCCATCGATCAGTCAATTCCGTTTGCTTTTCTGTTCTTGATAAGTGACCACATGCTGTTAAAAGGACTATAGAAAAGACTATGATTAATGGTCGATAAAATTTTTCTTTCATTGTTTTTACCTCTATTTTCTTAGAATGATTGTGAATATCTTACCTTTTTAGGTGTTTAGATATTGTTCTGGGATTCCATATTTTTATTTCTCCGTTTTTCAGGAGAATCTGATGATTTGAGATCGTTTCTGTTCCATCTGGGAATTGAGTTTTTAAGAGAATTTGAGTTTGCCCCGCTTGTACGGGTATTCTAGCGATTCTTATACTATATGGCAAGGTTCTCCAATTTCTTGTTTCAGCACCTGCTGTTAATACCCCAGTAAGTTTAGAAGCCATAGAAAATAGTGGTGCATAAGATCCCGCTAATTCACTTAGATTATCACCCGTAATACTTTTCATGGCTTCCCTAGCCAAGGCATTACGTAAGTCATTTCCAGCATTTTTAAACTGTTCTTGGAGTGCGATTGTGCTTAATGTTTCCATTTTAAGGGTTGGATAAGACTTACCATTCACAACAACAGTACTAGTTTTTATTGGGGGTCTTGGTGGAGAATAGTAGGGAACAACCACTCTAATACCCAGAAGAGCAATTGATTGAATCAAACCAATTTTCTCAGCCACGTTCCATAAAGGACCTAAATGAATTGTTTTGCTTGTAAGGGATTGTAGCACACCTATTCCACCTGCTTTTGCATAACTGTGGATTAAAGTGAGAGGGCTATTATTAGCATATAGCATAGAAAACCAAGCAATTTTCTCTTTCATTCCTTCAGCACTCGTATCAATAATTATGGGGGTTAAAATTAAAGATTTTTGCTTTACATCTATAGTGCAATGAAAATTGAGTTTTTTACGCATGGGTATCTCTCCAACATGCTGAATGACAATTATTTCAGTTTCAGATTTGCCCCGTTTTAATTTCCTTAAACGTTGTTGTTGATCTTGTCTTAGCTTTTTACTTAGAAAGTAAGGTAAACGATCACCCTCTAATTTCAACATTCTAGCAACATCAAACCAAGCTTGTTGTGCTAAATTTTCCTTATCAAGAGCATATTGTTTCGCATAACCCGATTCATATAACTCTGCTGATTTTTGGTAAGAGATACGTGCATCATCATAAATACCCTGTAGTTCATAAATGAGCCCATTAATATAACGAAGGTAAGCATCTTCTCTATAAACCAGTTGTTTTTTATTTATATTACCAGAAAAAATATTAAATATTTCAATCAAAGTACTAAATATTGTGGCTTCCTTATCTTTAAATTCTTTATAGCTGCCGTTTTCGTTGGCTAACTTGTTCAGTTTAATCTCAATTTTTCGTACTTCGATCTGTGCCTTTTCCAAAAACTTGTTTCTAACCTTTTTATCAGTCTCTCCCATTCCCAATTGGAGATAATTCAATGCACCGTAATAGTTGAGATAAACGTTCTCCAAATCTGTTCCACCATAATCACCACTGCGAGGATTGGTCATCATACTAGCAAAGTGAGATTGTACGCTCTTGGTGTATAGAGCATCTGCAATCTGATCTGCTTGCCTAAAATGGATATTGCTTTCCTTATATTTCCTAGCCAAATGCTTGAATGTTCCTAATTCCATCTGATAGAGCAAGCGATTTTTTCCTTCTTTTTTTAATTTTAGGTCCGCAATAACCTTTGGTACTGTCTTTGATAAATCCTTAGCACTGCTTTCATTAAGAGCGTTTTGAAGCATTCCCTCTTTTAAAACTGGTGCAGGACATCCACTTATAAGGAAAATCAATAGTATGAATGGTAACACTAAAGATTGTCTATAAAAAAATTCCATAGTGATTTAACTATCATCGTAATTTAATGCAAAATGAATATCAGATAATATAGACTTGTCTTACGTAGTGCAAATTTTCTTTGTCATATTTTGCAAGATTAAATCTTGCAGCCTTTTTTCGGAGTTCATTTATTCAAGCCCATCATCAAGGGATGAAATGCGCGCCCATCACCACTGAAAAAACGTGAAAAACCCTCATAATATTCTAAACGCAAAACTTGGATAGTAACGATAGCCCCTTCTACTATCACAATAAAAAGATTACCCAAAATAATCACAACCCA
>DAOVTJ010000174.1 GCA_030633165.1 Thiomargarita sp.
GAAAATATTTGGTCCTGGCATTGGTTTACAAGCTTGCGGTGAAACTGGGGCGGGGCGTATGCTTGAACCTTTGGCCTTAATGCACTGTTTACAAGAATTATTTCAAGATAAACCCTTGCAGGGTAAAAAAGTTTTGATCACAGCTGGTCCAACTCGTGAAGATATTGATCCTGTTCGTTTTATCAGTAACCGTAGTTCAGGGCGCATGGGTTATGCGGTTGCTGAAGCTGCTATGATTAAGGGAGCAGAAGTGATTTTAATTAGTGGTCCCGTTTCACTGTCACCGCCTCTTAATGTGAAAATTATTTCTGTTTATAGTGCTTTAGATATGTTTAAAGCAGTGATGACGCATGTTTCCACGGCGGATATTTTTATTTCAACAGCAGCTGTTGCAGATTATTGTCCAAAGCAACAAGCAACTCAAAAGTTGAAAAAAAATGAGGCGGTGATGCAATTGACTTTAGAGCGTACCCCAGATATTCTTGCAGCTGTCGCTAATTTGGATTTAGCACCTTTTACGGTGGGATTTGCAGCTGAAACAGAAAATTTAGCCAATTATGCACGGGCTAAATTGGCAGATAAAAATCTGGATATGATTGCGGCAAATTTAGTCGGTATTGAGGGAATTGGATTTGACAGTGAGGAGAATATATTAAATATATTTTGGAATAAGGGGGAAATTGTGTTACCCCGTGCTTCTAAAAAAGAGATTGCAAATCAATTACTTGATATCATCGTTTCTCAAGCCAGATGAAGTTAAATAATCCCAATTGTCACTAATTTATCATTGACTTCTGTTTTAAAACTTTGTTTATCTTCATGATTATCTATTTCTAAAGCTAAACTGTTAGTCATAGATAAAATGTCGTCTTTTGTCGTAATTGAACCAATTTGTTCAATATATTCCTCAGTTGCGATGATCGCAAAAGGTCCAATATGTGTGGCTAATGCTTTTTTTATTATTTCAAATGCCTCATTAAACTTATTGTTACTTGCTGAGACAATGGATTCAATTGACTCTTTTTCATCTAAATAATGAAGAAGAACACTAGTGTTTGGTAATGGGACTTCTTGTGCGGTTTCAAAAAGACCGTCTGCAAATTGTAAATGACCCGATTTTATCGTTTGAATGAGTGCGAGAGCATCATATCCACGTAGTTTACGGTCATAAACTAATGAGCTAATTTTTCCCTCATCTAAGATAAGTCGTGCTAAATGTCCATCGGTGGTGGTGATAAATATCGTTCCACTTTTATTTTCAGATGATAAACGGTGCACTTCTGCCATTAAGTCATGGTAGTCTAATAACGATTTCATAGATTAAATTATTTCAATTTTAATTTTTTCCTTAAAGGCTTTTCTAGCATCAGATTCAGGAATTTCAAGTGATACGGTTTCAATCATGGTTAAAACATGTTCTATTGTTGCGATAGTGCCTGTGTCTTCCAGATATTCTTCACAAATAATTGTGGCAATGGGTCCAATGTTATGGGCTAGCTCCTGTCTGATCTGTTCAATGATACTATTGAACTTGGATAAGTTGTCAACAGGATATTCTTCACCCCGAAGTGTCATAAAAATATCTGATGTATCAGGTAACGGGACTTCTTCAGCAGTTTCAAAAATACCTGCAATAAATTGTAGGCGAGAAAACTTGAGATCATGAATATATTGTATAGCGTCATAACCTATATATTTACTGTCAAAGACTAAATGGCTGATATTGCCATTATTTAACACAATTCGTGCTAAATGTCCATCATGTGAGGTTATAAATATTGTACCACTTTGTTTTTCAGTTGATAAACGTTGTATTTCGGCTATTAAGTCTTTATGTACTAATGATGAAGTATTATTTTTCATGTTATGTTAATTTTATTGATACGTTGATAAAGAATGAATAACGTAATATGTTAATGTCAATTTTTATTCTGCTAATTTAAGTCCAGGTTTTAACAATATCTGTTTTCATTTTTTCCTTAAATTCAAATTCTGCTTCTGGTTTGTAGAGTTCCAAAGCGACTTCATCAATCATGCCAAAAATATCATCTATTGTTCTAATTCCACCGCTTTTTTCAATATATTCATCACAGATCAGGACTGCAAAAGGTCCTATGTGACGGGCTAATGACTTTTTGATATGTTCAATAGCTGCCTCAAAATTGGATAAGAGGGGCGATGTGTTCTCTTGTTCATTTCTTAATTCTTTGAAAATTTCTTCTGTTTTTGGTAAAAGAGAATCTTGAGTGCTTTCAAAAACGCCTTCAACAAATTGTAGTCGTGCAAAATTAAGGGTTTTAATGAGTGATATAGCCGCATCACCGCGGTGTTTGCTGTCAAAAATTAAATGACAAATTTCTCCATTTGTTAAGACTATTCGGGCTAAATGTCCATCATAGGATGTAATAAATATCGTTCCACTATGCTTTTCTGTTGATAAACGAAATATTTCATCTATTAATTCTGGATATGCTAATTGTGATCTGCTGTTATTCATAATTTAATTCATCTCCATAGCTCCCTCCCTCTAAGAGGGAGAGTTCTGTTTAAAACAACTCATTTTTTGGAGTGTTTGCGTAATCTTTCAAAAGATTTAATCATACTGACTCGCATGCGTTCAAATGCTTGAGCAAGTCGACCAATTTCTCCTTTATCTTGAATATTTATGGCATGGGTAACCAGTTCTCCTTTGCTGATCGTTTCAGCGATACTGGTGAGTTGTTCTATAGGACGAGTGATTGTGGCACTCACCAACCATGCAATGATTAAGGCTATCATCACCGCAAGCATTAGGATGAGGCTAAACATGACACGAAAGTCAGTCACTGTTTGGAGAATTTTTGTGGTATCTTCTTGGATTATTAATGTCCAGTTATGAAGGGTACCAGGCACTTTCACAGGGTGGTAAGAGAGGGTTATTGTGCTTGTGCTAATGGTGCCTTGTTGTTCAAGTATTTGCTCTGAAAATTTTGGATATTCTTTTTGGATATTATGACCTGTATTTAAGTCAACGGGTCCGCCCCAACGTTTTTCAATATCTGGATGGTTTGAAAAATAACCTTCTTGATCGACTAATCGTACTGCTTCTAATCGTTTGAGAAATTGATTAGCATCAACATTCGCAATGACAATACCTGCTTTATCACCTTGTTGGTTATAAACATTAACAGCGTAACGGATAACTGGTTTGTGTGGTATTTCTATTTTTCCACGTTCTCTATTGAGATCGAGTGGGGAAACAAATATTTCTTTGCCAAATAATCGTACTGTATCTATAAAGTAATAACGATTTGATTTTTCTTGCAATTTTTCAACTGGTATGATTTCACTTCTGAGACCATTTGAGTCGACTCTGGCAATTTCTTGTCCCGTGGCATCAAGATAACGGAGTTGGTAGTAAATACGACGATGGCGAGATAAAGCAAGAAATTCTTGCTCTAAGACTTGTCGTTTTTTATCTATATTTTGTGTGTCATGTTCTAAATAATTCACCATAACGGGTGATTGACTTAAAAATAGGACATCGCCTCTCACAGTGGCTAAAAAAGATGTGACATTTTTTGCCAGGGTTTGGGCTTGCATTGTTTGTGTGGCAATGGCTTGTGTTTGTAATGTTTTACTTGAGACTTGTATCGCGTATATTCCAGTAATGAGTGCTGGGATTAAGGTGACTAGAAAAAATACAACGATTAATTTTGTTCGCAGTTTATGATAAATTTTCATACTATAATATAGTTAGGGGTTTCCTATTCTTGGGTTATCCGAAAAAAAAAATTATAACATATCTATAGGGATAATATGCCAATTAATAAAGTCAGTTCTAAGATAACTCAGCCTAAATCTCAAGGCGCATCTCAAGCCATGCTTTATGCGACAGGTCTATCTGAAGATGATATGAATAAAGCACAAGTGGGTATTGCGAGTGTATGGTATGAGGGTAATCCGTGTAATATGCATTTGTTGGATTTAGCCCGTAAAGTTAAGGAGGGTGTGAAGGCTGTTAATTTGGTGGGGATGCGTTTTAATACGATTGGTGTGAGTGATGGCATTTCAATGGGCACTTCTGGTATGAGTTATTCTTTGCAATCGCGTGATTTGATTGCGGATTCTATTGAAACCATCATGGCAGCTCAGTGGTACGATGCTAATATTTCTTTGCCTGGGTGTGATAAGAATATGCCTGGGTGTTTGATTGCTATGGGACGACTTAATCGTCCTGCTTTGATGATTTATGGTGGAACCATCAAACCTGGTCATGATTGTAATAATAAAACTTTAGATATCGTTTCGGCTTTTCAATCTTATGGACAATATCTTGCTGGGAGTTTAAGTGAGGAGGAGCGGCAGGATGTGGTAAGACATTCCTGTCCTGGTGCAGGGGCATGTGGGGGAATGTATACGGCGAATACTATGGCGTCTGCTATTGAGGCTTTAGGGATGTGTTTGCCTTATAGTTCTTCTATACCTGCTGAAGATCCAGAAAAAATGGCGGAGTGTGTGCGAGCAGGGGCTGCTATTCGTCTTTTGTTGGAAAGAGATATTAAGCCACGTGATATTATGACACGTGCTGCTTTTGAGAATGCAATGGTGATTGTGATGGCGTTGGGTGGAGCGACTAATGCTGTTTTACATTTGATTGCGATGGCTAGGGCGGTGGATGTTGAGTTGGCATTGGATGATTTTCAGGCGGTGAGTGATCGTGTGCCATTTTTGGCGGATCTCAAGCCAAGTGGAGAGTATGTGATGGAAGATATTCATAATATTGGTGGAACGCCTGCGGTGATGAAGTATTTATTGGAACAAGGGTTGCTTAATGGGGAGTGTTTAACGGTGACAGGTCAAACAATTGCAGAGAATTTGGCTGTTTTACCAGGTTTCAAGGCAGGGCAAGATATTATTCGTCCTTTAGATAATCCTATTAAAACGACTGGACATATTCAAATTTTGAAAGGAAATTTAGCTTCTGGTGGCTCAGTGGCAAAAATCACGGGAAAAGAAGGGTTAAGTTTTACGGGACCAGCTAAAGTTTTTGATTGTGAAGAGGACATGCTATCTGCTTTGGAACAAAAAAAGATTGAAAAAGGAGATGTCGTGGTCATTCGTTATGAAGGACCTAAAGGAGGACCTGGGATGCCTGAAATGTTGACACCGACTTCTGCGATAGTCGGTGCTGGTTTAGGCAAAGATGTGGCTTTATTGACTGATGGACGCTTTTCTGGTGGATCTCATGGGTTTATTGTGGGGCATATTGTGCCAGAAGCCCAAGAAGGCGGCGTTATTGCATTGATTAAAACAGGGGATATTATTACGATTGATGCTGAAAAACATGTATTAGATGTTGATTTGAGTGATGACATTTTAGCAGAACGACGGGCACAATGGACAATGCCTGCTTATAAAGCGACACGGGGAACATTGTATAAGTATATTAAGAATGTTAAAGATGCATCGGTGGGCTGTGTGACCGACGAGTAATATATTTATCTCGTTCCCACGCGCCAGCGTGGGAATGCCTCTCACAACGCGCTGCGTTGTAGGACGCAACGCGTCCTTTTATCTTGCCCACCCTACAATCTCAAATCCATTATATCCCTTCATTTTCAAAATATCTCAAGAAATGGTGGGCAAGCGGGTGAAACATCTCATCTTTTCAAAGCACACGACGCCCGCTTACCCACC